>NZ_BJTG01000002.1:300000-520000 GCF_013340205.1 Anaeromyxobacter diazotrophicus | reverse complement strand
ATCCACGCGCTCCCGGCGCACGGCCTCGGCCAGCGCGCTCGCGGCCTCGTCGCGCCGCCCGGCGAGCCGCGCGCGCTCGTGCGCCACGATCGCCTCGAGCTGGCGCTGCGCCGCCGCGAGCTCGTCGTTCACGATCACGTACTCGTACTGCGCGAGCCCGCGCTCGATCTCCGAGCGCGCCGCGCCCAGGCGGCGCGCGATGGCCGCGTCGGGATCGGTGGAGCGGGTCCGCAGGCGCCGCTCCAGCTCCTCGAGCGAGGGCGGCAAGACGAACACGGTGGCGGCCTGCCCGGGCCAGCGCGCCTTCACCTGCGCGCCGCCCTGCACGTCGATGTCGAAGACCGCCACCCTCCCCGCCGCCAGCGACTCCTCGACGGTGTCGCGCAGGGTCCCGTAGCGCTGGCCGTGCACCTCGGCCCACTCCGCCAGGGCGTCCGCGGCGACCAGCTCCGCGAAGCGGTCGCGGGTGACGAAGTGGTAGTCCACGCCGTCGCGCTCGGCGCCGCGCGGGGCGCGGGTGGTGGCCGAGACGGAGAAGCGCGCCTCGGGGTGGCCGGCCAGGAAGAGCCGGGCGAGCGTGGTCTTGCCGGCGCCCGAGGGCGCCGAGAGCACGAGGAGCAGGCCGGGAGAGCTCGGGTCCACCATCACTCCACGTTCTGCACCTGCTCGCGCATGCGCTCGATCTCGGCCTTGAGCGTCACCACCAGGGCCGCGACCTCCGCGCTCTGCGACTTCGAGCCGACCGTGTTCACCTCGCGGTGCATCTCCTGCACGAGGAAGTCCATCTTCCGGCCGGCCGGCTCGGCGCCGGCGAGCAGGCCCCGGGTCTGGGCGAGGTGGCTGCGCAGCCGGGTGATCTCCTCGGTGACGTCGGTGCGATCCGCGAAGAGCGCCACCTCCTGCGCCAGCCGCGCCGGGTCCACCGCCACGCCGCGCGCCACCTCCTGGATGCGCTCCTGCAGCCGCGCCCGGTAGTGCTCGACGCTGCCGGGCACGAGCTGCTCGACGCGCGCCACCAGCGCCTCCACCTGCGCCAGCCGCCCCTCGAGGTCCCGGGCGAGCGCGTCGCCCTCGCGGGCGCGCATCGCCAGGAGCGCGCCGAGCGCCTGATCGACCGCGGCCAGGACCGCCCCCCGGGCCGCCTCGGCGTCGACCGGGCGCTCCTCGAGCCGCACCACGCCCTCCGCCGCCAGCACGTCAGACAGCGCCACCCCGCCGGCCAGGCCCAGGTGCGCCTGGATGTCGCGGAAGGCGCGGGCGTACTCGGCGGCCAGCACCGGATCGACCCGCGGCGCGACCGCGCTGCGGCCGGCGCGGCGGAGCGTGACCTCGACGCCGCCTCGCGCCAGCCGCTCCTTGACGAGCCGGGCCACCTCGAGCTCGAGGGAGGCGAGCTCGCGCGGCACGCGCACCTTCACCTCGCAGAATTTGTGGTTGACCGAGCGCGCCTCGGCGTCGATCTCCTCGCCCGCGACGGCGGCCCGCCCCGCCCCGAACCCGGTCATGCTGCGGATCATCGGCACCCCTGCGGCGCAGGCCGAACGCGCCGGCGACGGACCGTAGCCTCCGGGCGCCGGAGCGTCAAGGCAGCTGGAGCAGCGCCCGCGCCGCGCCTGCCACCTGCGCGACCTCCAGCTGCGCCAGGCAGCCGTGGTGGCCGAGCGGGCACGTGGGCGGGCCGTGATCGTGGCAGGGCTGGCAGGCGATCCCGACGGTGAGCGCGCGCTCACGGTGGGTGAAGCGGTGGCGCTCGGGCGCCGTGGGGCCGAACAGCACCAGCGCCGGCCGCTGCAGCGCCCGGGCGCAGTGCACGAGCCCCGTGTCGCCCCCCACCACCAGATCGCAGCGCGCCAGCACCGCCACCGCCTCGTCGATGGCGTTGCCGGTGGTGTCGCGCAGCGCGCCGCCGGAGAGCGCCTGGATCCGCGAGGCGAGCGCGCGCTCCGAGGGGCCGCCCAGCAGCACCGGGGTGGCCCCGTCGCGGACGAGCTCGGCGGCGAGCGCCGCGAACCGCTCGGCGGCCCAGCGCTTGGTGGCCCACTCCGCCCCCGGCACGAGCCCCACCACCGGCCGGCGCGCCCCCGCCAGCACGCCCTCCGCGTAGGCGGCGTGGGCGGCCGGGGCGTCGAGCGCGAGCGCCGGCTCGCCCGGCGCGCCGGCGCGCTCCGCCAGCACCAGGGCGCGGTCCACGAACGGCCGGCCGCGGTCCAGCCGCACGCGCTCGGTGCAGAGCGGCGCGTACCCGATCCGACGCGGCGCGCCGGAGAGCCAGGCGAGGAGCCCCGTGCGCGCCGAGACGTGCGGCACGAGCGCCAGCTCCGCCCCGAAGGCGCGCAGCCTGCGGCCCGCGCGCCACAGCCCGGCGGGCCCGCGGTCCGCGCCGCGCTTGTCGAAGACGAGGACCTCGTCGCAGCCGGGCAGGAGGCGCGCGGCCGGCGCGCCGCGCGGCGTGACGCACAGCCCGACGCGCCCCTCGGGCCAGCGCGCCTTGAGCGCGCGCACCGCCGGGCCGAGGAAGACCGTGTCCCCGAGGTACCCCGGCTGCAGCACGAGGACGCGCACGGGTCTCAGGGGAGCGGCCGCGCCTCGTCGACGAGCATGACCGGGATGTCATCCCGGATGGCGAAGGCGAGCCGGCACCGCGGGCAGTGGATCTCGGCCCGCTCCTCGTGGAACTCGAGGCTGCCCTTGCACTTGGGGCAGGCCAGGATCTCCTTCAGCTCGGGGGCGAGGGGCACGGTCGGTTCCTCCGCGAAGGTCATAGCACGGCGGGCGGCAGCTGGCGCAGCTCCACGAGGAAGCGCTCGACGGCGCCCGTGCGCGCCTCCTCGGTGAAGAGCTCCTGGATGCGCTGCCGCGCCGCTCGGCCCAGGGAGCGGGCGCGCGCCGGAGCCTGGAGCAGCTCGACCAGGGCCGACGCCAGCGCCGCGACGTCGCCGTCCTCGACGAGCAGCCCGGTCGCGCCGTCCACGATCGCCTCGGCCGGGGCGCCGAAGCGGTAGGCGACCCCGGGCCGGCCACACGCCATCGCCTCGAGCAGCGCGCGGCAGGTGCCGTCGTTGCCCTCCGCCAGCAGCACCTTGGCGTCGAGGGTGCGGTAGGCGGCGGCGAGCTCGGGCCCGGTGCGGTAGCCGGCGAAGACGACCGCCCGCTCCAGGCCGCGGTGCGCCACCCGCACCCGCAGCTCCTCCAGGCCCTCCCCCCGCCCGACCACCACCAGCCGCGCCTCGGGGAGCCGGTCGGCGACCTCGCGGAACGCGTCCACGAGCTCGGCGTGGCGGCGATCCGGCTTCACGCGCGAGACGATGCCCGCCACCGGCTGCCCCGGCGCGAGGCCGAGCTCGGCCCGGAGGTCGGGGCCCTCGGGCGTGAAGCGCGCCGCGTCGACCGCCCCGCGGGTGGCGAGCACGCGCCGCGGGTCGACGCGGAACCGCTCGACGAGGCGCCGGGCGTGCGCCTCGCAGACCGCGACGAGGCCGTCGGTGCGGCGGTGCGCCAGCCCCTGCAGCGGCCGCTCCCGGAGCGAGCGCGCCGAGTGGACGGTCCGGACCACGCGCGGGCCGTCGGGCCGGCGCCGCAGACCGAGCAGCGCCGCCGCGTGGTCGTGAGAGAAGTGGGCGTGGACGACGTCGAAGCCCCGGCCGACGCGGGAGAGGCGCAGCGCGTCGGCGAGGAGCGGCGGCGGGAAGCCGCGCGTCGAGAGGGCGAGGTCGTCCCGCACGGTGAAGCCGAGCGCGCGCAGTCGCTCCCGCAGGTCGCCCGGCCGGCGCGCGTCCACCGCCAGCTCGACCTCGTGCCCGCGCCGGCGCAGCCCGGCCGCCACCGAGGCCATCGGCTCCGCCGGCCCGGTCCAGACCGGCGAGCTCAGGAGCTCCAGGATCCTCACCGCACGAGCTCGTAGTTCCGGTACTCGCCGACCCGGACGCCGGTGGCGGCCTCGAAGAGGTCGAGCAGGTCCTCGCGCAGGTGACCCCTGCGCACGAGCGCCGGGCGCGGCTCGAAGGCCCAGTCCTCGCGCGCGATCCACTCGCGCATCGGCGCCGGGTGCGTGCCGCGGAACGCCCGTACCTTCTCGCCGACGTCGTAGCGGAAGGCCTGGCCGAGCCGCCGCTCCCGCGCGGCGTCGCCGTGGTACAGGCGCTCGAACTCCGCGAGCTTGACCCGCTGCGCCTCGGGCGGCCGCACCCAGCCGTAATGGAACATGCGCCCGCCGCTCGGGGCGACGCGGAGCTTGCGGGCCCCCTCCCCCGCGCCGATCCGGAACCCCTGCGCGTCGCGCCAGGAGCGCACGCCGGCGCCGTTCCGCACCGCGCGGATCTCCCGCCGGTACCAGCGGCGCGAGGCGCCGACCGTGTGGAACGAGCCGTAGAAGTGGACGTAGTCGAAGAGGAGCCCCTCCAGCCGCGGGTCCTCGTGCAGCCGCGCCAGCGCCGCGCGCACCGCCGGGTGATCGTCCTCGTGCAGCGCCTCGTCGGCCTGCACGTACAGGCAGACGTCGCCGGAGCAGCGGGCGAGCGCGAGATCGGTCTGCTGCGCCAGCACCCGCCCCCGCTCGAGCTGCCCCTCGTCCCAGCGCGACTCCAGGACGACCAGCCGCGGGTCGCCGAGCGAGCGCACGAGGTCGAGCGTGCCGTCGGGCGAGGCGCCCACGTTCACCACCAGCTCGTCCACCAGCGGCAGGATCGACCGGACGGCGGGCAGGATCGGGTAGCCGAGCCGGACCGCGTCCCGGACGAAGGTGAACCCCGAGACCCTCACAGCGGCCGACCGTGCTTCCGACCCGCCAGCGTCCCCACCGCTGTGAGTCGAGATCCGGCGCCTTGCGGCGCCTCTAGCGGGGGGAGAACCTCTCCCCCCGCGCCCCCCATCTCGAGCGTCGCTTCGAAGATGTGCGCCATCACGTCCTGAGCTTCCCGAGCAGGGCGGTGGTCGAGTGGTCCTTGGGGTCGCCCGCCACCGCCACCCGCCCGCCGTAGCTCCGCACCTCGGCCGCCTCGGGGATGGTGTCGGGCGTGTAGTCGGTGCCCTTCACCTGCACGTCGGGGCGGAGGAGGCGGATGACCGGGACCACGTCCTTCGTGTCGAACACCACCACGCGGTCCACGCAGGCGAGCGCGGCCACGATCTCGGCGCGCTCGTCCTCCGGCACCACCGGGCGCCCGGGCCCCTTGCCGAGCAGGCGGGCGGAGGCGTCGCCGTTCACCGCCACCACCAGCAGGTCCGCGAGCCGCTTCGCGCCCTCGAGGTAGCGCAGGTGGCCGACGTGGAAGAGGTCGAAGACGCCGTTCGCCAGCGCGATGGTGCGCCCCGCCGCGCTCGCCTCGGCCCGCAGGCCCGCCAGGTCTTCCAGCCGGAGCCGCTTCGGCATCGGCGCGGCGCCTAGCCCTTCACCATCTCGGCGAGCAGCTCGCCGCGCGAGACGGTGGCGGTGCCGGGCTTCTGCACCTTGAGGGCGCCGGCCACGTTGGCGAGGCGGGCGGCGGACTCGGGATCGGCGCCGGCGGCGATGGCGGCGGTGTAGGTGGCCGCCACCGTGTCCCCCGCGCCGGTCACGTCGACCGCCTCCTGGGCCCCGTGCGGCGGGATGTGGACGGGGGAGTGCCCCTTGCGGAAGAGCGACATGCCGTGGCGGCCGCGCGTGACGAGCAGCTCGGCGCTCCCGGTCTTGCGCAGCACCGCCCGCGCCGCCCGCTCCAGCGCCGCGAGCCCGTCCACGCGCACGCCGCTGGCCGTCTCGAGCTCCACCTCGTTCGGCTTCACCATGGTGAGGCCGGTGTAGTGGACGAGCCGGTAGCGCGAGTCGACGCAGACCGGCAGGCCGCCGCGGGCGAGCGCCCGCAGCACCTCCAGCGCCGGGGCGCCGATCGAGCCCGAGCCGTAGTCGCTCGCCAGCACCGCCCGCGCGCCGCGCGCCGCGCGCTGGAGCTCGCGGGCGACGCGCGCGTCGGCGGTGGGCGAGAGGGCCGCCTGCGGGGCGCGGTCGACCCGGAGCATCTGCTGGCGCCGCGTGGAGCGGCCGCCGGCGAGGATGCGGGTCTTCGACTCGGTGGCCCGGCCGCGCACCTTCACGATGCCGTCCACGTCGACCCGCGCGGCGGCGAGGGTGTCGAGCAGCTGCGCGCCGAGGGCGTCGTCGCCCACCACGCCCACCGCCCGCACCGTGACCCCGAGCGCGGCCAGGTTCTGGGCCGCGTTCCCGGCGCCGCCCGGCTTGAGCTCGCTCCGCTCCCAGCGGACGATCAGCACCGGCGCCTCGCGGCTGATGCGCTCGGTCTCGCCGTAGACCCACTCGTCGGCCATGAAGTCGCCCACCACCACCACCTCGGCGGCGGCGATCCGATCGAGCAGGCCGGCCAGGTGGGCGATCCCGTTCACGGCGGCGGGGCGGCGCATCGCTCGTTGTCCTACCGCGCCCGGGCGAGGAGCGTCAACGTGACGCGGCGCGCGCGGCGGCGGCGTCCTCCTCGGCGGGCCGCGTCTTCCAGCGGCGGTGCAGCCAGTACCACTGGTCGGGGTGCTCGCGGACGCGGCGCTCCAGGCGATCGTTCAGGTCCTGCATGAAGCGGAGCGCGTCCTCGCGGTGGTCGCCGGTGTCGGGCAGGTCGAGGGGGCCCTCGATGAGCACCCGGTGGCGCCCGTCGCCCATCGGGACGGCCAGGATGAAGATCACCGCCGCGCCGGTGCGCCTCGCCAGCACGGCCGGGGTGGGCGAGGTGGCGGCGGGCACGCCGAAGAAGGTGGGGAAGACGGCCCGGCGGCGCGGCTGGTTCTGGTCGATGACGTACCCGAGCACCCGCCCGGCGGCGAGCGCGCGCCGCGCCGCGGCCAGGGTCTCGCCGCGCCTCACGACCAGGTCCTCGACCCCCGCCCGCGCCCGCCCGCGCCGCCACACGTCGTTGGCGCCGCTCTTCCCCATCTTGCGGGTCACCATGGTGATGGGGACGCCGCGCAGCGTGTGCGCCGCGGCGAGCAGCTCGAAGTTGCCGAAGTGGGCGGTGCAGGCGATGACCCCCTTGCCGCGCGCTCGCGCCGCCTCGTACCGCTCCCACCCGTCGTAGACGAACACGTTGTCGAGCTCGGCGCGGGTGAGCCGCGGGACGAGCAGGAACTCCGGGGCGAGCCGCCCCAGGTTGCGGTAGGTGCGGCGGGCGATGGCGCGCCGCTCCGCCTCGCCCTTCTCCGGGAAGGCGAGGCGCAGGTTCGCGAGCACCACCTGGCGGCGGACGCCGAGGAGCCAGGCCAGCGAGGCGAGGAGCGCGCCCAGGGCGTAGAGGGCCCGGCGGAGCCAGCGAGGGACGGGGCGGAGGGGGGGACGGAGGGGATCACCCACGGTTCGTCTCCCTCTCCCCGTCCCTCTCCGCTGGTGAGGGAGAGGGAGGCGAAGCGGGCGCCGCGCCGCCCATCGCGGTCGTGGTCGCGGTCGAGGTGGCGGTCGAGGTGGCGGTCGAGATCGCAGGCAGCGCCCCCAGCGCGCGGTCGAGCAGCTCGTCGAGGACCTCGCCGCCCTCCACGATCTCCGCGTCGATCCGCACCACCCGCAGGAGCGGGTGGGCGGCCACCTCCGGCGGGAGGCGGGCGGCGTCCTTCTCGGTGGTCGCGACGGCGTCGCACCCCGTCGAGGCCGCGGCGCGGAGCGCCTCGGCGAGCGCGGCGGCCGAGAACGGGTGGTGGTCGCGGAACACCCGCTCCGCGCCGACCTCCGCGCCCAGCTCCGCCAGCGTCCGCCGGAAGCCCTCAGGGCGCGCCAGGCCGCACAGGAGGAGCGCCCGCCGGCCGCGCAGCGCCTCCGCGCCGAACGAGCGGCTGAGCGTCCCGTCGAGCACGTCGCGGACGGCGTAGCGCGCGACCACCGGCGGCCGGCCGGTGGCGGCGGCGAGCCGCGCCCGCAGCGCGTCGAGGGCGGCCGCGCCCACCTGGTCGGCGCGCGAGATCCAGGCGAGGTGGGCGCGGCCGAGCGCGCTCCACGGCTCGCGGTTCGGCCCGGCCGGCAGGAGCCGCCCGTTGCCGCCCTGGGCGGCGGCGTCCACCACCACCACGTCGAGGTCGCGCCTGAGCGCGCGGTGCTGGAAGCCGTCGTCGAGCACGAGCGCGTCGGCGCCGAGCTCCTCCACCGCCCGCCGCGCCAGCGCCGCCCGCCGCGGCCCGCACAGCACCACCGCCCCGGGTAGCCGCCGGGCCAGCAGCCACGGCTCGTCGCCCGCGTCCTCCGCCCCGAGCAGCAGGCGCGCGCCGTCCGACACCAGCCGCTCGCCGCGCCGCCGCGCGCCGTACCCGCGGGAGAGGATCGCCACCCGGCGGCCGCGGCGCGCGAGCCGCTCGGCTACCGCCAGCGCCGCCGGCGTCTTGCCCGCGCCGCCCACCGCCAGGTTGCCGACGGAGATCACCGGCGCGCCCGCGCGGGCGGCCCGGACGAGCCCCGCGCCGTACAGCGCGCCCCGCAGCGCCGCCCCGGCGCGGAACACGCCCTCCGCCGCCGCCAGTGCGGCCGCCACCGGCCGGGCGGGCCGCGCGCGGCCCCACCAGATGTCCTCGAGCGCGCTCACCGGCTGGCCGCGGCCGCCTCCCCGAGCAGCGCGCGCGCCGCCGCCGCGACCGCCTCCGCCCCGAGGTCGGCCAGGCAGCGGTGGTGGCCTTCAGGGCAGAACTCGGCCCCGTGGTTGGAGCAGGGCGAGCAGGCGAGCCCGAGCGAGAACGCGCGGCCGGGCGGGGGCGGACCCCACCGGACCGGCGAGGTGGGCCCGAACAGCGCCAGGACCGGCGTCCCGACCGCCGAGGCGAGGTGCACCGGCCCCGAGTCGCAGGCGACGAGGAGCTGCACCCGCGCCAGCGCCGCCGCCAGCGCGTCGACCGGCAGCGGGGAGAGGTCGGCCGCCACCGGCGCCCGCAGCAGCGCGCGGACCGCCTGGAACGCCTCGCGATCCCCCGGGCCGCCGGCCAGGACGATGCGGGCGCCGTCGGCGGCGAGCGCGTCGGCCACCGCGGCGAACCGCTCCGCCGGCCAGCGCTTCGTCGCCCAGCGCGCCCCCGGCGCGATGGCGACGAGCGGCCCGCCCCGCCTGGGCAGGGCGTCGGCGGCGAGCGCGCGGGCGGTCGGCGACAGGCTGAGCTGGAGGCGGCCGGGGCCCGCGACGCCGAGCGGCGCCAGCGCCTCGGCGTAGAGGACGGTGGCGTGGGCCCGCGCGAGCGGCGGATCGGTGCCCAGCAGCGCGAGCACCGCCCCCGGCGCGCTGCGCCGGCGGAACGTCAGCCGGCGCGGGGCCGCGCCGTGCGAGACGAGGGCGCTCCGCACCTTGTGCTGGAGGTCGAGGGTGAGGTCGAAGCGGCCGCGCAGGCGCTCGCGCAGCGCCAGCGCCGGGGCCGCGCCGCCGCGCTCGAGCGGGTGGACGGCGCGCACGCCCGGGAGGCCCGCCAGCAGCGGCGCGTAGGCGGCGTCGGTGACCCACTCCACCTCCGCGCCGGGGAAGCGCGCCAGCAGGGGCTCGAGCACGCTCGTGGCGAGCACCACGTCCCCGAGCGCGCTGTAGCGGACGATCAGGATCTTGGTGGCGCTCATCCGGCGGCCCCCTCGCTCACCTCGTCCGCGGCGCGGCGCGGGAGCAGCCGCAGCATGTGATCGACGTTGCGGCCGCTGGCGCCGCGGATCTGCGAGACCGCCTGGCGCGCCAGCTCGCCCAGCTCGGCGATCTTGTCCGGCCGGCCGAGCAGCTCCTGCGCCACCTTGAGCAGCTGCTCCGGGGTCGCCACCTGGATGCCGCCCCGGCCCACCAGCACCTGGAGGCTGTCCTTGAAGTTCTCCATGTGCGGCCCGAACAGCACCGGCCGCCCCTGCCCCGCCGGCTCGAGCACGTTCTGCCCGCCGCGCCGGACGAAGCTGCCGCCCACGAACACCAGGGTGGCGAGCCGGTAGGCGGTGGCGAGCTCGCCGATGGTGTCGAGCACCGTCACCTGCGCATGCCCGGCGGCGGGGCCCCCGGAGCGGAGCCGGACCGACAGGCCGGCCTCGGCGGCGGCGGCCATGATCCGCCCGGCGCGCTCCACGTAGCGCGGCGCGATCACGAGCTGCAGCGCCGGCCGGCGCCGGAGGAGCTCGCGGTAGACGCCGAGGAGGAGCTCCTCCTCGCCCTCGTGGGTCGAGCCGGCCATGAGCACCGGCTCGCCCTCGGCCAGCCCCATCTCGGCGCGGAGCGCGGCCGCGCGCGCGGCGTCGGCCTCCGGCACCAGGGCGTCGAACTTGGTGTTGCCGGTCACCCACACCCGGTCCGGCGCGGCGCCCAGCGCCAGCGCCCGCTCGGCCTCCTCGTCGGAGCGCATGAGGAAGAGGTCGACCGCCGCCAGCGGGTTCCCGATGGCCCGGAACAGCGCGCGGTAGTGCGGCAGCTTCTCGGGGTTGAAGCGCCCGTTCGTGAGCGCGATGCGGGCGCCGGCGGCGTGGGTCGCGCGGATGAGGTTGGGCCAGATCTCCGTGTACTCCAGCACGAGCAGGTCGGGGCGCAGCGCGCGCACCGCGCGCCGGGTGGCGAGCGGCAGGTCGTAGGGCGCGTACAGGACGACGTCCGCCTCGGAGAGCTTCTTGCGGGCCATGGCGAGCCCGCTGTTGGTCATGGTGGTGACCACGATGCAGCACCGGGGGAGCCGCCGCTTGAGCTCCTGCATCATGGGCTGCAGCGAGAGGAGATCGCCGGCGCTGGCGCCGTGGAGCCAGATGCGGGGGGCGCCCGCCCCGCGCCGGAAGGAGCGGGGGTACAGGCCGAGCCGGAACGGGATGCCGTGCCGGAGCTTGGGGTGGAACAGCAGCACCGGCAGGAGCAGCAGGAAGGCGACGTAGCTGCCGAGCGCGTAGAGCAGGTGCATGGCTAGAGGGCCGCGAGGCCCACCTCGCCGCGCTCGCCGCCCTCGAAGATGCGGTGGAGGCGCGCGTACTCGCCGCGGCGGGCGAGCAGCTCCTCGTGCCGGCCCACCTCCACCACCCGGCCGCCGGCGATGACGACGATGCGGTCGGCGCCGCGGATGGTGGAGAGGCGGTGGGCGATGACCAGGGTCGTGCGCGGGCCGCCGGACGACCCGGACCCCATGAGCGCCTCGAGGGCGTGCTGCACCTCGCGCTCGCTCTCCGCGTCGAGCGCGCTGGTGGCCTCGTCGAGCACCAGGATGGGCGCGTCCTTGAGGAAGGCGCGGGCGATGGCGACGCGCTGGCGCTGCCCGCCGGAGAGCAGCACGCCCTTCTCGCCCACCACCGTGTCGTAGCCGCGCGGGAGCGCCGCGATGAACTCGTGGGCGTGCGCCATGCGGGCGGCGCGCTCGACCTCGGCGTCGGAGAGGCCGGGCCGGCCGTAGGCGATGTTGGCGCGGACGGTGTCGTTGAAGAGGACCGTCTCCTGCGACACCACCGCCAGCTGGGCGCGCAGGCCGGCGAGCGTCAGCTCCCTTAGGTCGACGCCGTCGAGCGTGATCCGCCCGCCGGTCGGGTCCCAGAAGCGCGGCAGGAGGTTGGCGAGCGTGGTCTTGCCGCCGCCGGAGGCGCCGACGAGCGCCACCACCTCCCCCTTCCTGAGCGTGAAGCTCACCCCCTGCAGCACGGGGCGGTCGCCGTAGGAGAACGCGACCTCCTCGTACCGGACCTCGCCCGAGAAGCGCGGCGGCACGCGCCGCCCGGCGTCCGGCACCGCGGTCCGGGCGTCGAGGAGCTCGAACAGGCGCTCGGCGGACGCGCCGCCCTGGAGCGCGATCTGCCCCACCTTCCCGAGCTGCTTCACGGGCGTGTAGAGGAGCAGCACCGCCGCCACGAAGGAGAAGAACTTCCCGGCCTCGAGCTCGCCGCGCAGGATGCGGCCGCCCACCCAGGAGATGGCGAGCGAGAGGCCGACCGCGGCCATGACCTCCATGAGCGGCGAGGAGAGCGCGCGGACGAGGAAGCTCTTCCGCATGATGCGCAGCCAGCGCCGGTTCTCGGCCTGGAACCGCGCCGACTCGTAGCGCTCCATCCCGAAGGCCTGCACCACCCGGATGCCGGAGAGCGCCTCCTGCACCAGCTCCGAGATCCGGCCCAGCGTGGACTGCGACTGCTGGGTGACGCGCTTGAGGCGCTTCGCGAACCGGACGATGGGGAGCAGCGTCGCCGGCACCGCGACGAACGCCATGAGCGAGAGCCGCCAGTCGAGCACGAAGCAGTTCACCAGCATGACGACGATGGTGAGCCCGTCGCGGATGTAGCTCGAGACCGCGTAGGAGACGGCGGTCTCGACCGACTGCACGTCGGCGGAGAAGCGGCTCATCAGATCGCCGGAGTGGCGCTTGGCGAAGAAGTCCGGCGAGAGCCCGAGCAGGTGGTCGAACATGGCGGTGCGCAGGTCGGCGATCACCCGCTGCGAGACCATGCCCATGAGGTAGAACTGCCCGAAGTAGGCGAGCCCCTTCACGACCGCCACGCCGACGATGACGAACGGCAGCAGGGCGAGGATGCGCTCGCGCTCGACGCGCCCGAGCCAGCCGGCGAGGTCGAGCGAGGCGGGCAGGAAGCGCGCCAGGCTGGCGACCGCCTGGGCCCGGCCGGTGAAGAGGAACTCCAGCACCGGCCCGAGCAGGTTCACGTAGGCCGCGGTCGACAGGGCCAGCACGACCATGCAGCCGAGCGCGGCCGCGAAACGCGCCCGGTAGGGCGCCGCGAAGCGCAGGAGGCGGAGGTAGGCGGTCAATCGGCGCGCATCCTATGCCACCCCGCGGGGTGTTGGGGATGGCGCGAGGTGGGAGACCGCCTCCGGCGGGCGGCCAGGCGGCCGCCCGGGGCGGCGCGCCGGTCTGTCGCGCCCCCGCCTGGCCCGGCGTCCGCCGCCGGGCGGCTGGCCCATACTCGCGGCGAGGGAGGCGCGCATGGCGAGGACGATCGACCTCCGGCGCGAGCGCCGGGAGGAGTACGCGCCCGCGAGGAAGCCTCACGTGGTGCGGGTGATGCGGGGGCGGTACCTGGCGGTGGACGGCCAGGGCGCGCCGGAGGGCGACGGCTTCCGGCGGGCGGTGCACGCGCTGTACGCGATGGCGCACGTCCTCCAGGCGGCGGCGCGCGCGGCGGGGCGCGGCTTCAAGCTCATGCCGCTCGAGGCGCAGTGGTGGGGCGAGGCGCCCGGCGGCGACTTCACCCGCGAGCCGCGCGAGACCTGGCGCTACAAGGTCATGATGCGCGTCCCGGACCACGTCGGGGACCGGCAGCTGGCGGCGGCGCGCGCGGCGCTCGAGGCGAGCGGGCGCGGCGAGGGCGTCGAGGCGGTGGAGCTGGAGCGGTTCGCGGAGGGGCGCTGCATCCAGGCGCTGCACGTCGGGCCGTACGCGCGCGAGGGCGAGACGGTCGCGCGCATGGCGGCGGAGGCGGCGGCGCTGGGGCTCGGGTTCGCGGGGGCGCACCACGAGGTCTACCTCTCGGACCCGCGCCGCACGCCGCCCGAGCGGCTGCGGACGCTCCTGCGCCACCCCGTCCGGCGGGCGACGGCGCGCGCTTAGGGAGGGGGCCTCCTACTCCTCGAGCCCCTTCACCTTCCCCTCGGCGCGGCGCCGCTCGATGATCTTCTGGGCGGTGGGGGGCGGCACCGGCTCGTAGTGCGAGGGCTCCATGGTGAAGTACCCGACGCCCTGGGTGAGCGAGCGCAGGTCGGCGTCGTAGCTCATCGCCTCGGCGTGCGGGCAGAGCGCGCGGACGAGCACGCCGCGGGCGAGCGGCTCCATCCCCTGCACCTTGGCGCGGCGGCTGTTGAGGTCGCCCATCACGGCGCCGACGTACTCCTCCGGCACCCGCACCTCGAGCTTCATGATGGGCTCGAGCAGGATGGGGCGCGCCTCCAGCACCGCCTTCTTGAACGCCATCGAGCCCGCCACCTGGAACGCCATGTCGGAGCTGTCCACGTCGTGGTAGGTGCCGAAGACGAGCTTGGCCTTGAAGTCGACCACCGGGTATCCGGCGAGCGGCCCCGCCGCCAGCGCGCCGCGGATGCCCTTCTCCACCGACGGGATGAACTGGCGCGGGATGGAGCCGCCGACGATGGCGTCCTCGAACTCGAACCCCTCGCCGCGCCCGCGCGGCGAGAGCTCGACGTGGGCGTCGCCGTACTGGCCGTGGCCGCCGGTCTGCCGCTTGAACTTGCCCTGCGCCTTGGCGGCGGTGGTGATGGTCTCGAGGTAGGCGGCGGTCGGCGGCCCGAGCGTCATGTCGACGCCGTGCTTGCGCTTCACCCGCTCCACCGTCACCTCGACGTGCGCCTGCCCCATGCCCTTGAGCAGCATCTCGCCCGTGTCCGGCGACCGGCCCAGCTCGAGCGAGGGGTCCTCCTCGATGAGCTTGTGCAGCGCGGCGGCCGCCTTGTCGTCGGCGCCCTTCGTGTGCACCGCGAAGGCCACCGGGCGGTTCGGCGCCGGGAACTCGGGCAGCTGCACCGGGCGCTCGCGGTCGCAGAGCGTGTCGCCGGTGCGGGCGTCCTTCAGCTTCATGAGGACCACGATGTCGCCCGGACCGGCCTCCTTCACCTCGGCCGTCTGCGCGCCGTCGGTCTTGTAGAAGTGCGACACCCGCTCCTCGGTGCGCGTGCGCGGGTTCACCAGCACCGCGTCCGGCCGCAGGGTCCCGGCGAAGACGCGCACGTAGTCCACCCGGCCTGCGAAGTGGTCGATGGTGGTGCGGAACACCTGCCCCACGAACGGCCCCTCCGTCCCGACCTTCACCTCGTCGCCGTGCGGGGTCTTGCCGGTGAGCGCGCGCGCCTCGGGCGGCGGGAGGAGCGCGACCACCAGGTCGAGCAGCTCCTTCACGCCCACCCCCGGCTTCGCCGCGACCACCGCCACCGGCAGGAAGCGCTGGGTGGCGGCGCCGAGCGCGAGCCCCCTCACGATCTCCTCGCCGGTGAGCGCGCCGCCCTCGAGGTACTTGCCGAGCAGCGTGTCGTCGCACTCCGCCGCCGCCTCCATCGCGGCGGTGCGCGCCGCCTCGGCCTGCGCCCGCAGCGGCGCGGGGATCTCCGCCTCGGTGAAGCGCGCGAACCCCTTGTCGTAGAGGTGCGCCTTGCCGGCCAGCACGTCCACCAGCCCCTTGAGCGCGGGGCCCTCGCCGATGGGCAGCTGGAGTGGGATGGGCTTCACGTTGAGCGAGCGCTCGACGTCGGCGAGCACCCGCTGGAAGTCGGCGCGCTCGTGGTCGAGCCGCCCGATGACGCCCAGCGCCGGCAGCTTGGAGTCGGCCAGGACGTCGAAGTGGCGCTCGGCGTGGTTGTGCGCCCCCTCGGCCGCGGAGACGACGAGCAGCGCGCCGTCGGAGACGCGGAGCGCCCAGTCCACCTCGGCCATGAACGACGCGAAGCCGGGCGTGTCGAGCACGTTGAAGGTGCGGCCGCCCTCCTCGAAGGTCTCGGGGTGGATGCTGAGGGTGAAGTTCCGCTTCTTCTCCTCCGGCTCGGCGTCCAGGCGGGCGGTCGACCCATCGGGCGCGGCGCGCTTGGGATCGCTGGCGTGGAGCAGCGCCTCGACCAGGGCCGTCTTGCCCGATCCGTCGGCTCCGGTGATGCAGAAGGTCCGGATGGTGCGGTGGCTCGGCATGGCTGACGTCTCCCTGAGAAGAGGACCTTCGCCCTGGAGCCGGCCGCGCGCCGGCTTCGAGAACCGACTCGACTTCACTTATCACGGCGCTGCGCCGCGCGGGCCCTCCCGCGCACCCTCCGGACGGGGCTGCGGCAGGGCGCTCCCGAGCCAGCCGGCGCGCGGCGCCCGGGGCCTGTTTCGGCCCCGCGAGATCGGCGCAAGCGGGCAGCGGCCCTCAGCTCTTCAGCTCGGGGAAGTCGTCCTGCCAGAACTCCTGGCTCCCGTGGGACTCCAGCGAGCGGGCGGCCTCCGCGCGGCGCAGCTCCACCCGGCGGATCTTGCCGGAGATGGTCTTCGGCAGGTCGGCGAACTCGAGCCGGCGCACCCGCTTGTAGGGCGCCAGGCGGCGGCGCAGGAAGCGGAAGAGCTCGAGCGCCAGCTCGCGCGTCGGCGCGTGCCCCGGCCGCAGGATGCAGAACGCCTTCGGCACGAGCCCCCGCACCGGATCCGGGCTCGGCACCACCGCCGCCTCGGCCACCGCCTCGTGCTCGATGAGCGCGCTCTCCAGCTCGAACGGGCTGATGCGGTAGTCGGAGCTCTTGAACACGTCGTCCGAGCGCCCGACGTAGGTGATGTACCCGTCGGCGTCGCGGCTCGCGACGTCCCCGGTCCGGTAGTAGCCGTCGCGGGTGACGAACTCGGTGAGCTCGGGGTCGTCGAGGTACCCCGCCATGAGGCCGGTCGGCCGCGGCGTGAGGCCGAGGGCCAGCTCGCCCTCGTCCGCCTCCCGGCCGTCCCCGTCGAGGAGCTTCACCGAGAACCCGGGCATGGGCCGGCCCATCGACCCGGGCTTCATCCGCTGCCCGGGCGAGTTGCCGATCTGGCAGGTGGTCTCGGTCTGCCCGTAGCCGTCGCGGATCGCGACCCCCCACGCCCGCTGGATGCGATCGATGACCTCCGGGTTGAGCGGCTCGCCGGCGCTGAGCGCCTCGCGCAGCTTCACCGGGTGCGCGGCGAGATCCTCCTGGATGACGAGCCGCCAGACGGTGGGCGGGGCGCACAGGGTGGTGATCTCGTGGCGCGCCAGCACCTCCAGCGTGCGGCGCGCCTGGAAGCGGGCGTAGTTGTGGACGAACACGGTCGCGCCCGCGTTGAAGGGCGCGAAGAAGTTCGACCAGGCGTGCTTCCCCCATCCCGGCGAGCTGATGTTCATGTGGACGTCGCCCGCGCGGACGCCCAGCCAGTACATGGTGGAGAGGTGGCCCACCGGGTAGCTGGCGTGGGTGTGCAGGACGAGCTTGGGCTTCGCGGTGGTACCCGAGGTGAAGTAGAGCAGCACCGGGTGGTTCGGGTAGGTGTCGGCCTTGGGGAAGAAGATGGCCGGCTCCGCGTAGGCCTGCTCGTAGGGGGTCCAGCCGGGGACCTTCTCCCCCACGACCACCTTGGAGTAGCCGCCGTCCACCGCGCGCAGCTTCTCGGCCCCGGCCGGATCCGTCACGACGTGCTTCACCTTGCCGCGGTCGAGCCGGTCGCGCAGGTCCTCGGGCGTGAGGAGCGAGGTGGCGGGGATGATCACCGCCCCGAGCTTCATGGCGGCCAGCATCACCTCCCAGATGGGCACCGAGTTGTCGAGCATCATGAGGAGCCGGTCGCCGCGCTGCACCCCCAGGCGCCGGAAGAAGACCGCCACCCGGTTCGAGCGCTCCGCCAGCTCGCCGTAGCCGAGCTTCACCTCGCGGCCGTCGTCCTCCACGATGTGGAGCGCGGTCTGCCGGTTGCCCTCGGCCAGCACGTCGAACCAGTCGAGCGCCCAGTTGAACCGGTCCAGCACCGGCCAGCGGAACCCGCGGTAGGCGGCCTCGTAGTCGTCGCGGTGCTGCAGCAGGAAGTCGCGGGCGCGCCGGAACGCCTCGGTGGAGGGCATGGGTTCTCCTCGGGTGGGCACGCCATGATGGCAGACCGGCGCCGCCCGCCGCCAGGCGCTTTGTCGTCCGGCGCGCGCCGCGCCGCGCTACAACGCTGCGCCGATGACCCCTACCCCGCGCCGCGTCCGGGCCGGCCTCGCGCTCGGCGTCCTCTCGGTCTCCTGGGCCGCCATCCTGGTCCGGCTGGCCGACGCGCCGGCGCTGGCGGTGGCCGCCTGGCGCCTCGTGCTCGCCGGCGCGGCCGCGCTCGCCTTCGCGCTCCTGCGGCGCCGCGCCGAGCTCGGCGCGCTCGACCGGCGGGCGCTGGGGCTCCTCGCCGGCGCGGGGCTCGCGCTGGCGCTCCACTTCGCCACCTGGGTGAGCTCGCTCCGGCTCACCTCGGTGGCCTCGTCGGTGGCGCTCGTCACCACCCAGCCGGTGTGGGTGGCGCTCCTGTCGCGCGCGCTCCTCGGCGAGCGCATCGCGCCGCGGGTGGCGGGCGGGATCGCGCTGGCGGTGGCCGGCGGCGCGGCCATGGCGGGGGGCGACCTCGCGCTCGGCCCGCGCGCGCTCGCGGGCGACGCGCTGGCGCTCGCCGGGGCGGTGGCGGCGGCGCTCTACTTCGTGGCCGGGCGGCGGGTCCGGGCGCGGCTCTCGCTCGGCGCGTACGTGGGCGTGGTCTACCCGGCCGCCGCGCTCGGCCTGCTCGCGCTCGCGCTCGCGGCGGGCACGCCGCTCGCCGGCTACGGGGCGCGCACCTGGGCCGCGCTCGCGCTCCTGGCCGTGGTGCCGCAGCTCCTCGGGCACTCGCTCCTCAACTGGTCCCTGCGCTGGCTCTCCGGGACCTTCGTGGCGGTCACCATCCTGGCCGAGCCGGTCATGTCCACCGTGCTCGCCATCCCGGTGCTGGGCGAGCGGCCGACGGCGACGCAGCTGGTGGGCGGGCTGGTGCTGCTCGGGGGGGTGGTCCTGGCCGCGAGCGGCGAGCCGGCCGCCCGCGAGGTGGCGGCGGACGAGGCGGGCTGACCGATCGACCTCGCGGGCCGGCGGGCCGGAGGCGCGTCAGACCCGCTGCAGGAGCCCGGGCAGCGACTCCCCGACGCCGTCGATCATGAACTGGATGGCGATGGCGGCGAGCAGGAGGCCGCTGGCGCGCTCCAGGATGTTGAGCCCGGTCCGGCCGAGCACGCGGTCGACCTGCACCGCGCCGCGCATGATGAGGTAGGCCGCGAAGGCGGTGATCGCGATGGCGGCCAGCACCGCCAGCGCGTGCCAGGCGTGCGCCGAGCGGGCGCGCCCCATGAGCACCACCACCGTCGCGATCGAGCCGGGGCCGGCCAGGAGCGGCATGGCGAGCGGCACGATGGCGACGTCGTCCTTGGACACGCCCGACTCGACCTCGCCGGCGGTGATGCGCGCCTCGGAGGGCCGGGTGCGGAGCATGTCGACCGCCATGATGAGGAGCAGCACGCCGCCCGCGATCTTGAAGGCGCCCAGGCTGATGCCGAGCACCCGGAAGACGACCGCCCCGGTGAGCGCGAAGCCGGCCAGCACCGCCCCGGCGGCGAAGGCCGCCCGCCGCGCCGTCTCGCGCTTGCTGGCCGCGTCGTCGCCCGCCGTCATGGCGAGGAAGAACGGCACCGCCGCGAACGGGTCCACCACCACGAAGACCGCGGAGAGGCAGACGAAGGCGAAGGTGAAGAGCTCTCTGGTCACGTGGTCCTGGCGAAGCCGCTCCGCCGAATCGACCACACCTTCGAGATGGCTTCCAGCACGATCCGCCGCGACATCTTCGAGTGCCCCACCCGGCGGTCCTCGAAGACGATGGGGGTCTCGACCACCCGGAACCCCTTCTTGACGGTCCGGTAGGTGAGCTCGATCTGGAACGCGTAGCCGGAGCACTCGACCGTGGGGAGGTCGATGGCCTCGAGCACCTCGCGGCGGAAGCACTTGAACCCGCCGGTGAGGTCGCGGACGGGCAGCCCGAGGATGGTGCGGGCGTAGAGCGAGCCGCCGCGCGAGAGGAGCTTGCGGCCGAGGCCCCAGTTCACCGTCCCGCCGCCGGCGACGTTGCGCGAGCCGAGGACGAGGTCGGCCTCGCCGGCCAGCTCGATCATGCGCGGCAGGTAGCGCGGGTTGTGCGAGAAGTCGGCGTCCATCTCCAGCACGAGCGCGTACCCGCGCTCGAGCGCCCAGGCGAACCCGGCCAGGTACGCCTTGCCCAGGCCGGCCTTGCCCGGCCGGTGGAGCACGTGCAGGCGCGGCTCGGCCGCGGCGAGGCGGTCCGCCAGCTCGCCCGTCCCGTCGGGCGAGTTGTCGTCGATGACGAGGATCTCGAGCTCGGGAGAGGCGTCCAGGATCGCCCGGACGATGGGCTCGAGGTTCTCGCGCTCGTCGTAGGTGGGCAGGCACACCAGCGCGCGCCGTCGGTTCGGTGAGGAGGTCATGTCGTCTCGAGGTGGGTGAGCAGTTCTTCCGCCACGCGGCGCGGGGCCCCAGGCTCCCCGAGCGAGGCGCGCACCTCCGCCAGTCCGCGGAGCTGCTCGGCGCGCGCGGCGCCGTCGTCGAGCAAGGTGAGCACCTCGGCCGCCATGCGCTCGGGCGACGCCTGGCGCTGCAGCAGCTCCGGGACCAGGGTCCGCCCGGCGAGGAGGTTGACGAGCGCGAAGTGCGCCAGCCGGACGAACAGCCGGCCGACGAGGTAGCTGAGCCACGACAGCCGGTACACCACGACCATCGGGCGCAGCATGAGGGCGGCCTCGAGCACCGAGGTCCCGCTCTTCACCAGGGCGGCGTCGGCGGCGCCGACCGCCTCGTCCACGCGCCCCGGCGCGAGCTTGACGTCGAGCGCGGCGTGGCGCGCGAGGAAGGGCCTGAGGGCCGCCTCGGAGAGCGTGGCGGCGACCGGCACGACGAACTGGACGTCCGGGTGGGCGGCCCGGATCCGCTCGGCCGCCTCGAGCATGGGCGGGAAGATGCGCTCGAGCTCCGAGCGCCGGCTCCCCGGCACGAGCGCGACCGTCGTCCGGGAGGGCGCGAGCCCGAGCGCGGCGCGGTAGCCGGCCGCCGGGCCGGGGGGCGGCCGCTCGAGCAGCGGGTGGCCGACGAAGCGGGCGGAGACCCCGGTGCCGGCGTAGAACCGCTCCTCGAAGGGGAGGATGCACAGCATCCGGTCGACCACCCGCGCGATGGTCTTCACGCGCCCGCGCCGCCAGGCCCACACCGAGGGCGACACGTAGTAGACGACCGGGACCCCGGCGCGCTTGAGGCGCTTCGCGAGGGGGAGGTTGAAGTCGGGCGAGTCGACGAGGAGCGCCACCCCCGGGCGGCGGGCCGCGGCGGCCGCCGCCAGCTCGCCCAGGATGCGGAGGATGGCGGGGATCCTGGGGAGCACCTCGGCCACGCCCATGACCGACATCTCCTCCGCGTCGCGCAGCGCGTCGAAGCCGGCGGCCCGCAGCCGGGGGCCGCCCATCCCGAAGGCGCGCAGGCCGGGCCGGAGCAGGCGCAGCTCCTCCAGCACGCGCGCCGCGTGCAGGTCGCCGCTCGCCTCGGTGGCGACGATGAGGATCTCATCCGTTCCGGCCATGCCGGCGCGGCTTATAGCACACGGGCGCGCGCCTTCCCCGCGGCGCGTGTCCCTCGTTCGCCGCGCCGCCGGCGCGGCGGGTCCAGGGGGCCACGCCCCGTGCGAGGTCCTGACGGGAGGGGCGGGTTCCGCGTAGAGAGGTGCCGTGAGCGGCCGCCGGCGTAGCGCGATGTCGCCCGCGCGGATGGTCCTCGCGTACGCCGTCCTCGGCGTGGCCTGGATCTTCGCGACGGACAGCTTGGTCGATCTGCTCGGCGCGCCGCCGGAGTGGCGCGCGCCCCTGCACGCGGCCAAGGCCCTCGTGTTCCTCGCCGGGACGGGCCTGCTGCTCTACGTCCTCCTGCGGGGCCAGCACGCCGAGCTGCGCGTCCACGACGAGGAGCTGCGGACGGTCCTCGACAGCATGCCCGACGCGGTGCTGGTGGTGAACCGCGAGGGGCGGGTGGTGGACGTGAACCGCGCCGCGGTCGAGCTCGCCGGCGCGCGCGATCGGCAGGAGCTGCTCGTGCCGCTGGGCGCGCTGGTCGAGCGGGTCGACCTCCGGCACGCGGACGGCCGGCCGCTCGACGTCCCGCGCCTCGTGCTCCGCCGCTCCCGGGCGCCCGAGCGGGTGAGCGGCTTCGAGGCGCTGGTGCGGCGCTTCGACGGCCGCGAGCTCTTCATCAGCATCTCCTCCTCGCCGGTGCGATCGCGCCAGGACGGCCCGGCGCGCCTGGCGGTGGCGGTGGTGCGCGACATCAGCGAGGTGCGGCGCTTCGAGGAGATGCGCGAGGACTTCCTCGCCACCGCCGCCCACGAGTTCAAGACCCCCCTGGCGGTGGTGAAGGCCTACGCGCAGCTCATGCACAAGCGCGGGCAGGGGGACGCGAACGCCCTCGAGGTCATCGCGCGCCAGATCGACCGGATGACGCGGATGGTGCAGCAGCTCCTCGACGTGTCGCGGTTCCGCGTCGGGGCGGCCGAGCTGTCGCGCGAGCGGTTCGACCTGCCGCGGCTGGTGGCGGAGGTGGCGATCACCGTCCGGACCGAGGTGGAGGGCCGCCGGATCCTGGTCGCGCCCGCCCCGCCCACCCACGTCCTGGCCGACCGCGATCGCATCGGGCAGGTGGTGGCGAGCCTGCTCGAGAACGCGGTGCGCTTCTCGCCGCAGGGCGGGGACGTCGAGGCGGAGATCAAGCGCCTCGACGCGGAGGCGGTGGTCTCGGTGCGCGACCACGGCCTCGGCATCCCCCGCGAGCGCCAGGCGCGGGTGTTCGAGCGCTTCTACCGGGCGCACGCCGGCACCGACCACGACTACGGCGGGCTCGGCATCGGGCTCGACGCCAGCCGCGAGATCGTCGCCCGCCACGGCGGCCGGATCTGGTTCGAGAGCTCCCCCGGGCAGGGCTCCACCTTCTCCTTCAGCCTGCCGCTCGCGCCGGAGGAGGCGGCATGAGCGGCGGCGTGCTGGTGGTGGAGGACGACCCCGACCTCCTCTCCCTGGTCGAGATGATCCTCCGCGACGCCGGGCACGAGGTGGCGGTGGCGAGCGACGGGCTCCAGGCGCTGGCCCGCGTCGAGGAGCGCATGCCGGCGGTCATCCTGCTCGACATGCGGATGCCGGTCATGAACGGCTGGGAGTTCGCGCGCGAGTACCGCGCCCGCTACGGCCACCCGGCGCCCATCGTGGTGGTGACCGCCGCCGAGGACGCGCGCGCCCGCGCCCAGGAGATCGGCGCGGACGCCTGGCTGGAGAAGCCGTTCGACCTCGACGACGTGGTGCGAATGGTCGATCGCTTCGCGGCGCCGCCGGGCGGCACCGCGCACGCGCCCTGAACCGCGCCGCCCGGCGGCGGCTCTGATGGGTGGTGGACGGCGGCCCTGGTCCGCTAGATCCTCGCCCCTCCATGACCGACCCCAGCCCGCAGCCCGCCGCCCCCGCCGCCGGCCAGCCCGTGCCGCCCCGCGACCCCGTGTGCGGCATGCTGGTCGACCCCGAGCACCCGCAGGGCGGCACCGTCGAGCGCGGCCGGTACCGGTACCACTTCTGCAGCGCCCGCTGCCGCCAGGCGTTCGAGGCGGAGCCGGAGCGCTGGTTCGCGCTCGACCCGGTCTGCGGGATGGAGGTGAACCCGAAGGCGCCCAAGGGCGGCTCCCTCGAGCACGGCGGCCGGACCTTCCACTTCTGCAGCATGAAGTGCCTCGCCAAGTTCCAGGCCGAGCCCGAGCGCTATCTCCTGCACGGGCCGGGCGGGATGCCGAAGGACGCGCCGCCTCCGGCGCCGCCCCCCGGCGGCCAGGTGGTGTGGGTCTGCCCGATGGATCCGGAGGTGCGCGAGCCGGAGCCGGTGCCGTGCCCGATCTGCGGCATGGCGCTCGAGCCGCTGGTGGTCGGCGGGATGCCCTCGCTGGGCGAGAAGAACCCGGAGCTCGAGCGGATGAGCCGGCGCTTCTGGCTCGGCCTCGCCCCGGCCGCGCTGGTCCTCGCCCTCGCGATGAGCCACTGGCTCCCGGCGGGCTGGTCGGCCGACCACCTGCTCGGCCCGCGCGTGAACGCGTGGCTGCAGCTCGCCCTCTCCGCCCCGGTGGTCCTCTGGGGCGGGTGGCCCTTCTTCGAGCGGGCCTGGCTGTCCCTGCGCACGCGGCACTTCAACATGTTCACCCTGATCGGGCTCGGGACGGCGGCCGCCTTCGGCGAGAGCGCGCTCGCCACGCTCCTCCCCGCCAGCGCGTTCCCGGAGGCGTTCCGCGGGGCGCACGGCGCGGTGCCCATCTACTTCGAGTCGGCGGCGGTGATCGTGGAGCTGGTGCTGCTCGGCCAGGTGCTCGAGCTGCGCGCGCGCGGCCGCGTCTCCGGCGCGCTCCAGGCGCTCCTCGGGCTCGCCCCGAAGACCGCGCGGCGCGTCGCGCCGGGCGGCGGCGAGGCGGACGTCGCCATCGAGGAGGTGACGCCCGGCGACCTCCTCCGGGTCCGGCCCGGCGAGAAGGTGCCGGTGGACGGCACCGTGGTCTCGGGCGGCTCGGCCGTCGACGAGTCGATGGTCACCGGCGAGAGCGTCCCGGTGGAGAAGGGCCCGGGCGACCGCGTCACCGGCGCGACGATCAACGGGACCGGCAGCTTCGTGTTCCGCGCCGAGCGCGTCGGGAAGGACACCCTGCTGGCGCAGATCGTCCGCATGGTGGCCGAGGCGCAGCGCAGCCGCGCACCCATCCAGCGGCTCGCCGACACCGTGGCGGCCTGGTTCGTGCCGGCGGTGGTGGCGAGCGCCGCGCTCACCTTCGCCGCCTGGGCGCTCCTGGGCCCCGAGCCGCGCCTCGCCCACGCCCTCATGAACGCGGTGGCGGTGCTCATCATCGCCTGCCCCTGCGCGCTGGGGCTCGCGACGCCCATGGCGATCATGGTCGGCACCACCCGCGGCGCGCAGGCCGGCGTGCTGGTGAAGAACGCCGAGGCGCTGGAGCGGCTGGCGCGCGTCGACACCCTCCTCGTCGACAAGACCGGGACGCTCACGCTCGGCAAGCCGCGCCTCGCCCGCGTCGAGGCGACCGGCGCGGTCCCCGAGGCCGAGCTGCTCCGGCTCGCCGCCGCGCTGGAGCGCGCCAGCGAGCACCCGCTCGCGGCGGCGGTGCTGGCGGCCTCCCGGGAGCGGGGCCTCCCGCCCGCGGAGGCGCGCGCCTTCCGTTCGGTGCCGGGCAAGGGGGTCGCGGGCGAGGTCGACGGGCGTGCGGTCGCCCTCGGCAACGCGGCGCTCCTCGCCGAGCTGGGGATCCCGGCCGGCGACCTCGCGGCGCGCGCCGACGCGCTGGCGGCCGGCGGCGCGACGGTGGTGCTGGCCGCGGTCGACGGCGCGGCGGCCGGGCTGCTGGCGGTGGCGGACCCCGTGAAGCCCGGCGCCCCCGCGGCGGTGAAGGCGCTCCAGGCCGGCGGCGTCCGCGTGGTCATGGTGACCGGCGATCGGCGGGCCACGGCGCTCGCGGTGGCGAAGGAGCTCGGCATCGACGAGGTCGAGGCGGAGGTGCTGCCCGGCGACAAGGCGGCGGTGGTGGCACGCCACCAGGGGGCGGGCCAGCGCGTCGCGATGGCGGGCGACGGGGTCAACGACGCCCCGGCGCTGGCGGCCGCGGACGTCGGCATCGCCATGGGCACCGGCGCCGACGTGGCCATCGAGAGCGCGGGGCTGACGCTCCTGCACGGCGACCTCGCCGGCATCGTCCGGGCGCGGCGCCTGTCGCGCGCCACCCTCCGCAACATCCGGCAGAACCTGTTCTGGGCCTTCGCCTACAACATGGTCGGGGTGCCGGTGGCGGCCGGCGCGCTCTACCCGTTCTCCGGGATCCTGCTCTCGCCCATGATCGCCTCGGCCGCGATGAGCTTCTCGTCGGTGACGGTCATCGCCAACGCGCTGCGGCTCAAGCGGGCGCGGCTCGGCTGATCAGAGGCCCCACGCCACCGGGGCGTCGACCGCGTCCGGCCCCTCGTCGGGCGCGGCGAGGTTCGAGACCGCGACCCCGAGCGCGAGCGCGATCATCACCGCGATCGCGACCAGCCAGCCCCGCCCCTCGCTCGAGCCCCCCTCGCCCGCGACGTCGAACGGCAGCACCTCCCGAACCGCGTTGGCCATGGCATCCTCCTGGCGGGAGGACGCGGGAGCTCGCTGGATGCGACTCGGTGGGACCCAAGGAGGATCCGTGCCGCGCAGCGCCCGCGCGCGCACGAGGCGCCATTGCGGAGCGCCGCACCCAGGCGCCGCGCTCGCCGGAACGCGCCCACCGGGACCTCGCCCGCGGCGAGGACTGACCGAAGCACCGCGGCGCGCGCGCGAGCGAGTGGCGGCGGGGTTACACGCTTCGCGCCTCGGTGCGGGCGCTCTTGGGAGGCCCCCTCTCCCGCGCCCCCCCGCTTCGCGGGTCATCATTCATCACATCTCGAGGAGGGCATCCGTCTCAGCGGCCGTCGGTGGGCTTGGCGGGCCGGCGGACTGCGGGCAGAGAGGGGCGCGGCAGGATGGGCGGCCGGGCCCGCGCTGGCGGCCCGGCCTGGGACGGGCCTGAGCCGAGGCCGGCTCCCCCTCCCTGTGGGAGTGGTGCGTCCGCGCCCTCCACCTCAGCGAGGGGGCGGCGGGGCGGCGCATCGCCGCCATGCGCGTGCTGCGGCGGTGCCCGGGGCTCGCAGAGCCCCTGCGCGACGGGCGCCTCTCCCTGTCCACCGCCGCAGCGCTCGGGCCCGTGCTCACGGAGGGAAACTGGGAGGAGCTCGTCGGGCGCGCCGCGTACAAGACCAAGGTGGAGACGGAGCAGCTCGTCGGGTCGCTGCAGCCGCGGCCGGCGCCGCGGGAGGGGCCGACAACCTGAGGCTGTGTTGCCGCAGTCACAATTCGCTGCACGCCGAGCACGTCTTCGGGAGGGAGCACATGGACCAGTTTCGGAAGGGCGCGGACCGTAGCGCTCCACCAACTATCGCCAGCGGAAGCACTTCTGGGGCGTGCGGCACGGGCGCTGAGACGGTTGGCTCGGCGTGAACGCTCGGACAGCGCAGCACCGGATCGTGAGCCGATCTTGCGGCCGGCGCCGCGGCCGGGGAGTGACGCCTCGCTGGCGAAGCTCGCCGGACGGTGCCCTGCCTCGATGGGGCGGCGGCCGCGAGACGGGCACGCACCTCTCTGCTGGCTTTGACGGGCCGGCAGAGACTTGTGGGCAATCATGAGCTTCGCGGGGCGAGGGGAGCAGGACTCGCGACCGACCCCGACCCCGACCCCGACCCCGACCGCGACCGCGACCGCGACCGCGACCCCGATCGTGAACCGCGCGACCTCACGCGCCCGCCCGCCCCTTGAAGCGCTTCAGGCGCACCGCCTCCTCGCGGGCGCGCTCCTCCAGCGCCAGCGAGACCCGGCGCGCCTCGGCGGCGAGGCGCGGGGCGACGAGCTGCTCGAGCGCGTTCACCCGGCGCGTCGTCTGCTGGAGCTCCTCGCCCAGCCGCTCGAGGTAGAGCTCGCGCGAGGCGATCTCGAGCAGCACCTCCAGCACCTCCTCGTGGCGGGTGGCGGCCTCGGCCGCCGCGAGGCCCCAGCGCGCGGGCGGCGCGCCGCGGGCGTCGGCGGCCCGCCGCAGGCGCGGCGCGCTCACGCGGTGCACCGGCACGCCCCACACCCGCCGCTCCTCGACGCTGACCGGGATCTCCCGGGCCGCGCCGTCGCCCAGGGAGGCGAGCGCGGCGTCGCCCTCGAGGGCGCGGGCGAGGACCAGCGCCCGCTGCGCCTCGCGCAGCGAGGCGTCGAGCCGGTCGCGCCCCGCCACCGCCTCGCGGAGGAGCTTGAACATCTCGGCCGCCAGCACCTCCCGCTTGCCGCGGAGCAGCCGCGCCCCCTGCCGCGCCAGCCCGAGCCGGGCGCGCAGCGCGAGCAGCGCCATGCGGGTGGTGGCCTCAGGCATCGCGCTGCGCCTCGGGGTGGTGGCGCGCCGCCAGGTCCTCGCGCCGCACGCGCGAGAGCGAGCTGGCCGGGAACGCCGCGAGGAGCCTCCAGCCCAGGTCGAGCGTCTCCTCGAAGCTGCGGAAGACCTCGCCCTGGCCCACCAGCTCCTGCTCGAAGCGATCCGAGAAGGCGACGAACCGCCGCTCCTCGTCCGAGAGGCCCGCCTGCCCCACGATGGCCGCCATCCGGCGCACGTCGCAGCCGCGGGCGTGGCAGGCGTACAGCTGGTCGGCCAGGCCGCGGTGGTCGGCGCGCGTCTTCCCCTCGCCGATGCCCTGGTTCATGAGGCGCGCCAGGGAGGGGAGGACGTCGATGGGCGGGTAGACGCCCTTCTGGTCGAGCTCGCGCGAGAGCACGAGCTGCCCCTCGGTGATGTAGCCGGTGAGGTCGGGGATGGGGTGGGTGAGGTCGTCGTCCGGCATGGTGAGGATGGGGAGCTGCGTCACCGAGCCCGGGCGGCCGAGGAGCCGACCGGCGCGCTCGTAGAGGCTCGCGAGGTCCGTGTACATGTAGCCGGGGTAGCCGCGCCGGCCGGGCAGCTCCTCGCGCGCCAGCGCCACCTCCCGCAAGGCGTCGCAGTAGGCGCTCATGTCGGTCATCACCACCAGCACGTGGAGGCCGTGGGCGAAGGCGAGGTGCTCGGCGACGGTGAGCGCGCAGCGCGGCGCCAGCAGCCGCTCGATGGGCGGATCCTCCGCCCCGTTCACGAAGGCCACCGTGCGCCCCTGGGCCCCCGACGCCGCGAAGGAGGCGAGGAACGCCTCGCGCTCGCGCCAGGAGGCGCCGACGGCGGCGAAGACCACCGCGAACGGCTCGCCCTCCCCGGCCGCGGCGCCCGGCCGCCGCACCCGCGCCTGGGCCACGATCTGCGCCGCCAGCCGGGCGGCGGGGAGGCCGGCGCAGGAGAACACTGGCAGCTTCTGCCCGCGCACGAGGGTGTTGAGCCCGTCGATGGCCGAGATGCCGGTCTCGATCGGCTCCTCCGGCTTCCCGCGCCGCACCGCGTTCATGGGGCTGCCGGCGAGGGGGAGCCGCAGCTCGGGGATGGGCGGGGGCAACCCGTCCACGGGCCGGCCCAGGCCGTCGAAGGCGCGGCCGAGCATGGCGCGGGCGACGCCCAGCGAGGCCACCCTGCCCGTCAGCACGACCTCGGCCCGCGAGGGCGCCAGCCCGCGCGTCTCCTCGAGCACCTGCACCACCGCCCGCTCCTCGGCCAGGTCGATCACCTGACCGTGCCGCTCCGGGGCGCCCTCCACGCGCAGGCGCACCATCTCGCCGAGCCGCGCCCCGCGCGGCCGCTCCACGAACAGGAGCGGCCCCTCGAGCGCGGTGGCGGTCCGGAGTCGGGGGGTCACGAGGTCCATGGCGCGCCTCTCACCGCTTCCGCGGCCGCCGCCGCGATCTCCGCCTCGGACAGCTCGCCCAGCCGGGCCAGCCCCGAGCCGTCGGCGGCGCGCAGCACCGCCTCGAGCGGCGCGCCCTGCCCCAGCGCGGCCGCCGCCGCGGCGTGGAACCCCAGCAGCGCCGAGAGCATGGCGCGGGCGCGGGCCGGCGGGGTGGAGCGGTCGACCGGGTGGTAGGCGTTCTGCCGCAGGAACCCCTCGCGCACCAGCCGCGCCGCGGCGAGCAGGAGCCGCTCCTCGTCCTGCAAGGCGTCCATCCCGACGAGCTGCGCGATCTCGAGCAGCTCGCGCTCGCGCGAGAGGAGCCGCAGCGCCTCGGCCCGCAGCCGCCCGAACCCCTCCCCCGCCTCGCGCTCGAACCAGCCCGCCACCCCCGGCGCGTCGAGCGACCAGCTCCGGGTCCAGTCCACCGCCGGGAAGTGGCGCCGGTGCGCCAGGTCGGCCGAGAGGGCCCACACCGCGCCGGTGGCGCGCAGGAAGGCCTGCGTCACCGGCTCGGAGAAGTCGCCGCCCGGGGGCGAGACCGCGCCCACCACCGTGATCGAGCCCTCGCCCGCGCCGGAGAGCGGCACGGCGCGCCCGGCGCGCTCGTAGAGCTGCGCCACCCGGCTGCCGAGCGAGGTGGGGTACCCCTCCTCGCCGGGGAGCTCCTCCAGCCGCGCCGAGATCTCGCGCAGCGCCTCGGCCCAGCGCGAGGTGGAGTCGATCATGAGCGCGACGCGCAGCCCGAGGTCGCGGAAGTACTCGGCCAGCGTGAAGCCGGTCGAGATGGACGCCTCCCGGCCCGCGACCGGCATGTTGGAGGTGTTCACCACCATCACCGTGCGGCTCATGAGCGGGCGACCGGTGCGCGGGTCCTCCAGCCGCGGGAACTCCTCCAGCACCTCCGCCATCTCGTTGCCGCGCTCGCCGCAGCCGACGTAGACGATGACGTCGGCGGCGCCGAACTTGGCGAGGGCCTGCTCCAGCACGGTCTTGCCGGTGCCGAAGCCGCCCGGGACGATGGCCGTGCCCCCCTCCGCCACCGGGAAGAGCACGTCCAGGATGCGCTGCCCGGTGAGGAACGGCACCTCCGGCGCGAGCCGGCGCAGGACCGGCCGCGGCCGGCGCACCGGCCAGCGGTGCATGGGCGCGAGCGCGCGGCCGCCCTCGAGGATCACCACCGGCTCGTCCACCCGGACCTCGCCGGCGCGCACCTCCGCCGCCACCCCGTCCGCGTCGGGCGGCGCGAGGACCGGCTCGTCCTCCTCACCGCCCGCGGCACGGACCACCCCGAGGCGCTGCCCGCCCCGCACGGGGTCGCCGCGGCGCACCTGCGGCGTGAAGGCGAGCCGCCGCGCGCGGTCGAGCGCCGGCGCGCGCTCGCCGCGCCCGAGGAAGTCGCCGCTCCGGGCGAGGACGTCGAGCGGCCGCTGCAGCCCGTCGAAGATGCGGCCGAGGAGCCCGGGCCCGAGCTCGACCTCGAGCGGCGCGCCGGTGGGGGTCGCCGGCTCGAGGAGCCCGAGCCCGGCGGTGTCCTCGTACACCTGCAGCGTGGCGAGCTCGCCGCGCACGCGGATCACCTCGGCGGTGAGGCGCTCGGCGCCGACCAGCACCACCTCGTTCAGGCCCACCGCGCCGAGCCCGCGCGCGACCGCCATCGGCCCGGCCACCCTCACCAGCTCACCCGGCATGGGGCCCCTCCCCGAGCTTCACGTGGTAGCCCACCGCCCGCCGCACGATGGCCGCGACGAGCTCGCGCCCGCGCCCGGGCTCCGCGTGCCGGCGCGGCAGCGAGAAGGGGATGAGCACGGGCAGCTCCTGGCCGCGCCGGCGCGCCCGCAGCGCCTCCTCGGCCTGGGGGAGCAGCCCCGCCTCGACCGCCACCACCGCCAGCCCGGGCCGGCCGAGCAGCGCCGCGAGCGCGCGCGGCTCCTCGCCCGGCGCGATCTCCTCGACCGGGGCCCCGGCGAGCCGGAAGCCGAGCCCGTCGCCCGGGCGGACCGCCACCGCCAGCCCGAGATCGGGGTGCGCCGGCCGCGGGGAGGTCATCGCGCCGGGCCCTCCACCAGGTCGAGGAGCGCCTCGCCCGGGAGGCCGTGCTCCTGCCCGAGCCGGACGACGCGGAGGCGGCGCGCCTCGCCGGCGCGGGCCGCCAGGTAGGCGAGCGGCGGCGCGATGGAGAACGGGCGCGCCCGCGCCTCGCGCAGGAGCCACCGCTCGCGGCGTCGGGCGAGGAGCTCGGCGGCGCGGGCGGGCTCGGCGAGGGCCGCCGGGTCGGCGCCGAGCCACCGCGCGAGCGCCTCGCGGCGGCTCGCCGGCGCCTGCTCGAACAGGCGCGCGAAGGCGGGGGCGTCGAGCGCGCCGCCCGCGACGAAGAGCTCGTCCGGGCGCGCCGGCGCCTCGACGGCGAGGAGCGTGGCCGCGTTCACCGCGTCGACGTGCAGCGCGAGCGCCCGCGCCGCGAGCCGCGCGTCCTCCCCGCGCCCGCGCAGCTCGCGGAGGGCGCCCTCGACCAGGGCGCGCTCGAGCGCCACGCCCAGCCTGAGCAGCCGGGGCTCGCGCGCGGAGGCCTTCACCGCCGCCGCCGCGGCGCCGGCGAGCGGGCTGGCGCGCGTCGCCAGCGCCTCCGGCGCGCGCTCCGGGCCGGGCAGCGACGCCAGCGCGGCGAGCGCCTCCGGGCCGAGGCCGGGCGAGGGGGGCGCGCCCCGGAGGATCCGCTCCGGGGGGAGCCGCAAGAGGAGCCCCCGGAGCAGCGCCTCCAGGGTGGGCGCGTCCTCCAGCCGGAGCAGCGCCGCCACCCGGCGGCGCGCCGCGCCGGAGAGGAACCCGAGCACCCGCGCGGCCTCCCGCGCCAGCTCCGCCGGCGAGGACCCCGGCCCCTCGGGCGCGGCGCCGCGCAGGAGCAGCTCGCGCAGCCCGCGATCCCCGAGCAGCCTGGCGCGCCGCGCCGCCACCCGCGCGTTGGCGTAGTCAGTCTCCGCCATGCGCCGCCCCCAGGTAGCGCCGCGCCAGCTCCGGCTCGAGCGCCTCCCACGCCCGCTCCAGCCGCGCCGGCAGCGTGTCGTCGAGCACGAGGCCGGCCTGCGCGAGCTCGAGGCCGCCGCGCGGCGCCGCCGCCGGCCGCACCTCGATCCGCCCGGCCAGCGCGGGGTGGGCCCGCGCGAGGTGCGCCCGCACCAGCGCCTCCTCGCCGGGGTCGGCCACGAGGACCGCCGGCCCCTCGCCGAGCCGGGCGCACAGCTCGTCCACCAGGCGCGGGACGAGGCTCGCGCCGCGGTCGCGGAGCGCCGCCAGGGCCTCCGCGCGGAGCGCCTCCAGCAGCCGGCGCGCCTCGCGCAGCGCGAGCGCCTCCGCCTCGCGGGCCGCCGCCCCGCGCGCCCGCGCCAGCTGCGCCTGCTCTGCCGCCGCCGCTGCCGTCAGCGCGCGGGCGCGCTCGGCCGCCGCTTCGGCGCGCGCCGCGGCGACGAGGCGCTCCGCCTCGCGCGCGCCCGCCTCGCGGGCGGCGGTCGCGTCGCGCGCCACCTCCTCCGACAGCGCGCGCAGGAGGTCGCCGTAGGCCACGTCACGCCTTCCCGAGCAGGATCAGCACCGCCACCACGAACCCCAGGATGACCAGCGTCTCCGGGATGGCGAGCATCACGATGATGGCCCCCCGCAGCTCCGGCTTCTCGGCCAGCGCGCCCGACCCCGCCGCGCCGATGCGCGACTGGACCCAGGCGGTGGCCAGCGCCGAGATGCCGATGGCGAGCGCGGCGGCGACGGCGATGAGGACGCGTTCCATCTGTTCCCTCCCGGCGGGGACGCGCCCCGCCTCTCCGGAGGGCGCGGGGGAGAGCCGTCCCCCGCGACCCTCACGTCAGCCCAGCGCGAGCGGCCGGTAGGGCCGGCCCCCCTCGCAGTAGAACTTGTCCAGGAACTCGACCAGCTGGAGGCGCAGCGCGGCGATGGCGGGCGAGATCGCGCCCATGGTGAAGTTGACGGCGTGCAGCGCCAGCGCCAGCGCCACCCCGCCCGCCCCGGGCAGCGCCGCCGGCATGCCGTTCGCCACCTCGGCCAGCATGGCCGAGGCGACGCCGAGCGCCATGAGGCGGGCGTAGGAGAGGACGTTGCCGAGCGAGAGCACCGCCTCGAGGAGCGCCATCGGCCCCTCGGCCGCCGCCGCGGCCGCGGCGCAGAGGGCCGCGCAGCCCGCGGCCGGCGCCGCCAGCCGGCGCGGCAGGAGCCCCAGCGCGGCGGCGGCGGCGACCGCGGCCGCGCCGAGCAGGAGGAGGCGCGCCGCGCGCGCGAGCGCCTCGCGCCGGTGCCGGTCGCGGAGCGCCTGCCAGGCCCCGAGCGCGAGCCCCACCGCCAGGTGCCCGAGCCCGAACGCGAGCGCGAGCCCGAGCAGCGCGAGGAGCGCGGTGCGCCGGTCGAGGAGCAGCGGGTGCAGCCCGAGCGCCTCGCCGAGGGCGCCGAACGCCTCGCCGAAGAGGAGGCCGAAGAGGGCCGCCCAGGCGCCGCAGGCGAGGACGACGACCGCGGCGCGCCGGCCGAGCGGCCCGCCCCAGCCGCGCCAGCGCGCGGCGAGCGCCAGCCCCATCGCCAGCGCCCCGAAGCCCAGGTCGCCCAGCATGAGGCCGAAGAAGAGCGGGTAGAACAGCGCCATCCAGGCGGTCGGGTCGACCGACCCGTAGCGCGGGAGCGGGACGAGCGCGAGCAAGAGCTCGAACGGCGCCAGCCAGCGCGGGTTCGAGAGCACCACCGGGACCTCGCGCTCCTCGCCCGGGGCGAGCGGGAACTCGGAGACGCTCACCGCGCCCGCGAAGGCGGCCGCCGCGGCGGCGGAGAGCGGCGCCACCTGGGCGCGCGGCGCCCAGCCCCACACCACGAAGGCGTGGCCGGTCTCGCCGCAGCAGGCCGCCGCCTCCAGCCGCGCCAGCGCGGCGCGCGCCGCGCGCTCGGCGGCCGCGACCGACGGCGCGAGCCGGGCCAGGAGCTCGTCGCGCGCGCGCTCGGCGGCGGCGATGGCGCCCGGCAGCGCCCGCTCGCGCTCGGCCAGCGCGACGAGCGCCCGGGCGGGGGCGAGCGCGTCGAGCGCGCCGGGGAGCTGCAGCTCCTCCACGCCCTGCTCGAACAGGAGCGCCCGCACCTCGCGCGCCCGCGAGGACGGGACGATGAGCAGCACCGCCAGCTCGCCCTCGCCCGCGTCGGTGGCGCGCACCAGCCCGCCGCCGGCGGTGAGGCGCGCCACCTCGGACGCGAGGAGCGCCAGCGCGTCCCCGCGCTCGCGGCGCAGCGCCAGGCCGAAGGCACGGGCGCGCGGCGGCGTGGGCGTCTCGGCGCTGAGCGGCACCAGCGCGCGCAGGAGCCGCGCCAGCCGCCGCACCGACTGCCGCTCGGCGAGGAGCGCGGCGCGCCGCTCCTCGAGCTCCCGCAGCTGCGCCTCGAGCTCGTCGAGCGCGGCCTGGAACGCGGGCGTGCCCGGGTCCGGGAGCGCCTGCGCCCGCCCGGCCGGCGGCGGCAGCCGGGCCCGCAGCGGCGCGAGGCGCGCCAGCGCCGCGCGGAGCGCCTCGCCGAGCGCGGAGTCGCCCGGCGAGACCGGCACGCTGCGGAGGCCCGGCGCCCCGGCGGACGGCGGCTCGCGCAGCGCCACCACCCCCTGCCCCTGCAGGAAGCGGAGCGCCTCGGGCAGGAGCCGGCGCGGGCCGAGCACCTCGAGCTTGGCCATGGGGACGATCATGGCGCCTCGCCGGAGGCGGTCCGGACGAGCAGACGGAGCGCGTCGTCGTGCGCCTCGGCCGCGCGGCGCGCGAGCGCGGCGAGCCGCGCGGCGGCCTCGGCCCGCGCCTCCTCCGCCGCGGCCGCGCAGGCCCCGGAGAGCGCCGCCTCGCGCGCGGCCAGCTCCGCCGCCAGCGCGCGGCGCCCGTCCTCGAGGAGCCGCGCCGCCTCGGCCCGGGCCGCCGCCAGCGCGCGGGCCGCCTCCCCGCGCGCCTCCTCGAGCTGCCGATCGAGGGCCGCCTCGTCGTCGCGGAGCCGCGCCAGCGACGCCAGCTCGTCGCCCGGCTCGCCTGGACGCCGCTCCGCGCGCAGCATCGACCCCTCCCGCAGCCGGCCGCCGCGCCCGTGCCGGCGAGCCCTGGCAGGATCGTACGCCTATCACTCAGCGTCGATACGGCCCAGGAGGGCGCGGCGAGGTGCCGCAACCGCGGGGGCTCAGGTCTGGCCCCGGTCGATCCACTTCTCCAGATAGGCCGGCGCGTGGCGCGCGAGCGCGTCGAGGAGCGGCCCCGGCTCGGCGCCGACGAGGAGCAGCGCGCGGTGCTCGGGCCGCAGGAACCGCTCCTTCACCGCATGGTCGAAGAAGGCGATGAGCGGCTGCCAGTACCCCGCCACGTCGAGCAGCGCGCACGCCTTGCGGTGGAGGCCGAGCTGCGCCCAGGTCAGGATCTCGGACAGCTCCTCGAGCGTCCCCATCCCGCCCGGGAGCGCCACGAAGCCGTCCGCCAGCTCGGCCATCCGCGCCTTGCGCTCGTGCATCGAGGCGACGACCTCCAGGCGGGTGAGGCCGTGGTGCGCGAGCTCCTTCGCCTCGAGTGCGCCGGGGATGATGCCCACCACCTCGCCGCCCGCCGCGAGCGCGCCGTCCGCTACCGCCCCCATGAGGCCGACGCTCGAGCCGCCGTAGACGAGGCCGAGCCCGCGCGAGGCCAGCTCGCGCCCGAGCGCGCGCGCGGTGGCGAGATAGGCCGGCCTGGCGCCCGGCGAAGAGCCGCAAAACACGCAGATCCGCTTCATCTTTTCTCCTGGCTCCGGCGCTCGCGGGTTGACGCGTCGCGGCAATTTATTTGTCAAAATACCCATCGGGGGACTGACAGGGATCATTCCCGTTTGGGCTGATCTGTGGTGTTTTGTGCGTCCCGCGGCGTGAAGCCCCTCGAGACGATCCAACCCGCCGCAGGCAGGAGCTCAAGCGCATGAGCGTCACCACGAAGGACGTGGTCATCGGCCCCGGCCCGTCCCGCCTCTCCCTGTTCTGGTTGAGCAACGTCGGCAAGAAGGTGCTGATGGCGCTCTCCGGGATCATTCTCTTCCTCTACGTCATCGCCCATCTGCTGGGGAACCTGCAGATCTACATGGGCAGCGCCGTCATCGACCGGTACGCGCACCTCCTCCACTCCAACGAGGGGCTGCTCTGGACCGCGCGCGTCGTCCTGCTCGCCGCGGTCGGCGTGCACGCGATCGCCGGCATCCAGCTCTGGTTCCGCAAGCGCGAGGCGCGCCCCATCGCCTACCGCTCGAGGGAGAACATCCAGGCGAGCGCCGCGTCGCGCACGATGATCATCACCGGCGTCCTCATCGCGCTCTTCGTCGTCTACCACGTGCTCGACCTCACGATGGGCGTGTTCCTCGGCGCGAACTACGTGGAGCTCTCCCCGGGCCACAACGTGCCGGCCAGCTTCTCGAACCCGGTCTCGGCGGCGCTCTACATCGTCGCCATGACCGCGCTGGGCTTCCACCTCTGGCACGGCGTCTACTCGATGTTCGGGTCGCTCGGCCTCACGCACCCCCTCTACACCGAGAAGGTGAAGAAGGCGGCCGCGGTGGTCGCCACGCTCATCGCCCTCGCCAACATCGCGTTCCCCGTCGCCGTGCTCACCGGCTTCCGCCCCGCCCCCCCGGCGCAGGAGCAGGTCGAGCGCGCTCCCGGCCAGTAGAGAGGACACCCCATGATCATCGACGCCAAGACCGCGAAGATCCCGGCCGGACCCCTCGAGCACAAGTGGACCGAGCACAAGGCCCACATGAAGCTCGTGAACCCCGCCAACAAGCGGAAGTACACCGTCATCGTGGTGGGGACGGGCCTGGCCGGCGGCGCCGCCGCCGCCTCGCTCGGTGAGCTCGGCTACAACGTCCTGAACTTCTGCTTCCAGGACTCGCCGCGCCGCGCCCACTCGATCGCCGCCCAGGGCGGCATCAACGCCGCGAAGAACTACCAGAACGACGGCGACAGCGTTTACCGGCTGTTCTACGACACCATCAAGGGCGGCGACTTCCGCGCCCGCGAGGCCAACGTGCATCGCCTGGCCGAGGTGTCGGTGAACATCATCGACCAGTGCGTGGCCCAGGGCGTCCCGTTCGGGCGCGAGTACGGCGGCACGCTGGCGAACCGCTCCTTCGGCGGCGCCCAGGTCTCCCGCACGTTCTACGCCCGCGGCCAGACCGGCCAGCAGCTCCTGCTCGGCGCCTACCAGGCGCTGGAGCGGCAGGTCGCGGCCGGCACCGTGAAGATGTTCTCCCGCCACGAGATGCTGGACCTCGTCCTCGTCGACGGGCGCGCGCGCGGCGTGGTCGTCCGCGACCTCGAGACCGGCGCCATCCAGTCGTTCGCCGGGGACGCGGTCGTGCTCGCCACCGGCGGCTACGGCAACGTCTTCTACCTGTCGACGAACGCCAAGGGCTCGAACGGCAGCGCCATCTGGCGCGCCTACAAGAAGGGCGCCTTCTTCGCGAACCCCTGCTACACGCAGATCCACCCGACCTGCATCCCGAAGTCGGGCGACTACCAGTCGAAGCTGACGCTCATGTCCGAGTCGCTCCGCAACGACGGGCGCGTGTGGGTGCCGAAGAAGAAGGGCGACCACCGGCCGCCGGACCAGATCCCCGAGGACGAGCGCGACTACTACCTCGAGCGCGTCTACCCCTCGTTTGGCAACCTCGCCCCCCGCGACGTCTCCTCGCGCCAGGCGAAGTACCGCTGCGACGAGGGCCTCGGCGTCGGGCCGGGCGGCCTCGGCGTGTACCTGGACTTCGCCGATTCCATCAAGCGGCTCGGCAAGGCCACCATCGCCGAGCGCTACGGCAACCTGTTCGAGATGTACCAGCGCATCACCGGCGAGGATCCGTACACGGTGCCGATGCGCATCTACCCGGCGGTCCACTACACGATGGGCGGCCTCTGGGTGGACTACAACCTCATGAGCAACCTGCCCGGCCTGTTCGTGGGCGGAGAGGCGAACTTCTCCGACCACGGCGCGAACCGGCTCGGCGCCTCGGCGCTCATGCAGGGCCTCGGCGACGGCTACTTCGTCCTGCCGCTCACCGTCGGCGACTACCTCGCCTCCGGCGGCATCGCCAAGATCGACGCCAACCACGCGGCCTTCAAGGACGCCGAGCGCGGCGCGCGCGAGCGCCTCGACCGGCTGCTCTCCACGAAGGGCACCCGCACCGTCGACTCCTTCTGGAAGGAGCTCGGCACCATCATGTGGGACGAGTGTGGCATGGCCCGCAACAAGGAGAGCCTGACGCGCGCGCTCACCAAGATCCCGGTGCTGCGCGAGGAGTACTGGCGCAACGCCAAGGTCCTGGGCGGCGGCGGCGAGTTCAACCAGGAGCTGGAGAAGGCCAACCGCGTCGGCGACTTCTTCGAGCTCGCCGAGCTGCTCTGCTGGGACGCCCTGCAGCGCAACGAGTCGTGCGGCGGCCACTTCCGCACCGAGTACCAGACGCCGGACGGCGAGGCGCAGCGCAATGACGCGGAGTACGCGTACGTGGCGGCCTGGGGCTTCAAGGGCGATGGGCAGCAGCCCGAGCTGAACAAGGAACCGCTCGTGTACGAGAACATCCAGCTGGCGACCCGGAGCTACAAGTGAGCGCGAACGGACACGGCAACGGCGACATGAAGCTGACCCTCGACGTGTGGCGCCAGAAGAACGCCCAGGACGCCGGGCGCTTCGTCCGGTACCAGGTCACCGCCAACGAGCACATGTCCTTCCTCGAGATGCTGGACGTCCTGAACCAGGATCTCATCGTGAAGGGCGAGGAGCCGGTGGCGTTCGACAACGACTGCCGCGAGGGTATCTGCGGCATGTGCGGCTTCCTCATCAACGGCTCGCCGCACGGGCCGGTGCACGGCGGCACCGTCTGCCAGCTGCACATGCGCCACTTCAAGGACGGTGACGCGCTGACGCTGGAGCCCTGGCGCGCCAAGGCCTTCCCGGTCATCAAGGACCTGGTGGTGAACCGCAGCGCGTTCGACCGCATCATCCAGGCGGGCGGCTTCGTCTCCACCCGCACCGGCAGCGCGCCGGAGGCGAACGCGATCCTGGTCCCGAAGCCGAACGCCGACCGCGCCATGGAGGCGGCGGCCTGCATCGGCTGCGGCGCCTGCGTGGCGGCCTGCCCGAACGCGGCGGCGGCGCTCTTCACGGGCGCCAAGATCACGCACCTGGGCTCCCTGCCCCAGGGCGCGCCGGAGCGCCAGGAGCGCGCCATCGGGATGGTGCAGCAGAACACGGTGGAGGGCTTCGGCCACTGCACGCTCATGGGCGAGTGCGCGGCGGTCTGCCCAGCCCACGTGCCGCTCGAGGTGATCCCGCAGATGAACAAGGATTACTTCCAGGCCATGCTGAAGAAGCGCGACCAGAAGGCCGCCGCCGGCGGCGCCTAGCTCCTCGCGCCTCACGCCTCACCCGCGCCACCCCGGCCCCGGCCGCGGTGGCGCTCTTTTTTGGTGCGGTCGGGTTCGCCGGCCGAGGTCGCGGCCGGTCCAGGTCGCGGTCCAGGTCGTGGTCGAGGTCGTGGTCGAGGTTCATCCCTCTCCCCTCGCCCCGCCCCGCGCCCGCGCGCGCGTCGGCGCCCGTGCTCCGCGCCGCGCCGGAGGTCCCATCGGCCGGAACGCGCACCGCGGCCCACGGGTCGCGCTGCGGAATCTTGCACCGCGGCGCCTCCGCGCCGCGGTGCTTCGGTCAGTCCTCGCCGCAAGGAGTTCCTCTCGGCGCGTTCCGGCGATCGCGTCACCTGGGGCGGCGCTCCGCAATGGCGCCTCGTGCGCGCGCGGGCGCTGTGCGGCCCGGGTGCAGGGGCAGCGCGCGCGTGCCCCCCTGCGCGCGTCACGCCCCCCGCGCGCCCTCCACACCCTCCGCCGCGCTCGCCCGCGCCCGCGCCGGCAGCTTCACCAGCCCGGTGGCGAGCGCGGTCCCGACCAGCACCACCGCGGCCCCGGCCACCATCCGCGCGGTGAGCGCCTCGGCCAGGAACAGCCCTCCCCAGGCCATCGCGAAGGGCGGGATGAGGAAGGTGACCGCGATCGCCTTCGCGGGGCCGACGTGTGCGATGAGCCTGAAGTACAGCACGTAGGCGACGGCGGTGCAGAGGACGCCGAGGGCCACCACCGCCTGCCAGGCGCGCGGCGAGACGGCGTGCTGGGGCCAGAGGACGGCCGCGCCGGGGAGGAGCAGCAGCACGGCGGCGAGCTGGCTCCCGGCGGCCACCGCGAGCGGGTTCACGCCCGTCAGCCGGCGCTTGGTGTAGCTCGCGGCGACGCCGTAGGAGAGCGTCGCCGCGAGCGCCGCGACCACGGCCAGCCCCGCCCCGCCGGGCTTGAAGGACGCCCGGCCCCACATGAGCACCGCCACCCCCGCGAAGCCGACGACGAGCCCGAGGGCGCGGCCGCGGGTGAGGCGGTCCTTCAGCCACACGTGCGCGACGAGGCCGCCCCAGAGCGGCGAGGTGGCGTTCAGGATCGAGGCGAGCCCGGCCGTCACCGACAGTGTGGCGTAGGCGAGCAGGCAGAACGGGAGCGCCGAGTTGAGCGCGCCGACCACGATCACGGGCCAGGCCCGGCCCCGGAGCTGGGAGAGCCCTCCCCGCCAGGCCAGCACCGGGAGGAGCAGGAGCGCGGCGATGCCGACCCGCAGCGCGATGAGGGGCACCGGGCCGAGCTCGGGCGCGGCCACCCGCATGAACAGGAAAGAGCCGCCCCACAGCGCCGCCAGGAGGAGCAGCTCCGCCGCGTCACGCGGGCTCACGGCCGGCTCCGGGACGCGAGCGCGAGGGAGCCCTGGTCTCCCCCGGCGAACGGGCCGCGCCGCGCCAGCACCTCGCGCTCGTGCCCGAGCAGCCACTTCTTGCGCTCGAGCCCCCCAGCGTAGCCGGTGAGCGCGCCGCTCGCGCCGATCACCCGGTGGCAGGGGACGACGATCGAAAGCGGGTTGCGCCCGTTGGCGGCGCCGACCGCGCGGACCGCCGCCGGCGCCCCGAGGCGAGCGGCGATCTGGCCGTAGCTGCGGGTCTCACCGTACGGGATCTCCCGCAGCGCCTCCCAGACGCGGCGCTGGAACGGCGTCCCGCGCGGCGCGAGCGGCAGGTCGAAGGCGGTCCGCTCGCCGGCGAACCAGGCCGCGAGCTGGCGCGCCGCCTCCTGCAGCACCCGCTCCTCCCCCTCCCCCTCCCCCTCCCCTTCCCCGGCGCCCGGCGCCGCGGCCTCCCGGGCCGGCGCGGGCGATCCCATGAACACGGCGACCAGCGCACCGTCCTCCGCCACGAGCCGCAGCTCGCCGATCGGGCTCTCCATCCACCGCTCACGCACCGCCATCGCCGCCTCCTTTCGCCGCGCCGCTCCACAAGTGCATCACCGCGTAGGCGCGCCACGGCCGCCAGCGCTCGGCCCGCGCCTCCGCCGCCCGCGCCGACGCGACCCCGAGCGCGCGCAGGACCCCGAGATCGCCGCCGGGGAACGCGTCGGGGGCGCCGAGCGCGCGCATGGCGACGAGCTCGGCGGTCCACGGGCCGACGCCCGGCACCCCGCGCAGGACCGCGCGGGTAGCCTCGACGTCGCCGCCCCGGTGGAGCTGGAGCCGCCCCTCGGCGCAGGCGCGGGCGATCCCGAGCAGCGTGCGGGCGCGGGCGCCGGGCATGCCGAGCCGCGCGATCCGGTCCTCGCCCGCCGCCGCGACCTGCTCGGCGGAGGCGGAGAGCCGATCGAGCCCGGGGAACGGGGTCGCGACGGGGCCGCCCAGCGCCGCGGCCAGGCGGCCGGCGACGGTGGTGGCGGCGGACACGCTCACCTGCTGCCCGAGCACCACCCGCGCCGCCGCCTCGAAGCCGTCGAACGCGCCCGCGACGCGCAGCCCGGGGTGGCGGCGCAGCGACCGGGCGAGCAGCGGGTCGTCCCCGAGCCGCGCCGCGATGGCGTCGGGGCGCGCGTCGAGGTCGAAGAGCGCGCGGAGCCGCGCCACGAGCGGCATGAGCGCGCCGATGAGCGAGGGCGCCACCTCGACCCGCAGCGCCGGGCGCGCCGGGTCGGCCGTGACGGCGACCCAGCCCTGGTGCGCGCCGAGGTGGACCGTCCGCCGGTAGGTGCCGTCCTCGACCTGCTCGACGCCGGCCGTGCAGCGCCCGGCCAGGAACCCGAGCTGCGTCTCCCAGTCGAACGGAGGGCGGTGCTCGAGGCGCAGCACGAGCGGTGCCCCGGCGGCCCCCTGGCCGTGGTCGCGCCGGATCGAGGAGGGGGGACGCCCGAAGCGATCGCGGAAGATGGCGTTGAACCGCCGCAGGCTCCCGAACCCGGCCGCGAGCGCCACCTCGGCCATGGGCAGGGCGGTGTCGTGGAGCAGCTGCTTCGCGAGCGCCAGCCGCCGCGACTGCGCCAGCTCGACGGGCGAGGCGCCCAGCTCCGCCTGCACCGTACGGCGCAGGTGCCGGGGGGTCACGCCGAGGGCGGCCGAGAGCTCCTCCACCGAGCCCTCGTTGAGGAAGCCGGCTTCGATGCGGGCCGCGGCGGCCGCGACCAGGCGCGGCACCGCGTCCACCGGCCCGGCCCCGGGCGCCAGCTCCGGCCGGCAGCGGAAGCAGGCGCGGTAGCCCTCGCGCTCCGCCTCGGCGGCGCGGGCGAAGAAGGCGACGCGGTCGCGCCGCGGCGTGCGCGCGGGGCAGATGGGCCGGCAGTAGATGCCGGTGGTCCGGACCGCCACGAAGAAGCGGCCGTCGAAGCGGCGGTCGCGGGCGGCCAGCGCGCGGAAGCAGGTGTCGTCGTCGAGCTCCACGCGCTCGTCTCTACCGCGCCCGCCTGGCCCTGTCTGGCCGTTTTCGGACGCGGGGGCGACGCCGCGCGCGGCCGCCCGCCGGGGCGGCCTCAGCGCGCCGGGGCCGCGCCCGCCAGGTCGCCCACGACGACCTTCCACTCGCGGATCCGCCAGCGGGTGACGACGCCGTTCGCGACGTACGGGTCCTCCCGCACGAACGCCTCCACCTCGGCGGCCGAGCCGGCGCGGAACACGAGCAGCGTCCCGTCGGGCGGGTCGAACGCGCCGCCCGCCAGGAGCTTCCCCTCGGCGCGCCACCGCTCGGCGAGCGCGAGGTGGGCGGCGCGGTGCGGCTGCCGCCGCGTCAGGTAGTCGTCCGGGACGTCGCAGAGGAGCGCGAAGAGCATGCCGGTGTCCTACCACGGCCGGCGCGCCCGCGCCGCGGGGAGCGCCCCTCGCCCAGGAGCCCGCGGTAGAGCGCGTCGTAGCTCCGGCGCATGACGTCGACGGCGTGCTCGCGCTCCACCACCGCGCGCCCCGCCTCCCCCAGGCGGCGCGCCAGCGCGGGGTCGCGCAGCAGCCTCACGACGCGCTCCGCGAGCGCCGCGGGCGCGCGGGGGGGCACCAGCAGCCCGGACTCGCCGTCGCGGATGACCTCGGGGGTGCCCCCCACCGCGGTGGCGACCAGCGGGCGGCGCGCGGCCAGCGCCTCGAGGATCGCGTTGGAGAGCCCCTCGGCGTGGCTCGCCGACACGGCCACCGCGGCGCGCGCGAGCAGCGCCGGCACGTCCCGGCGCTGGCCGGCGAACTCGACCCGCCCGGCCAGGCCGAGGTCGCGCGCCAGCGCCTCGAGCAGCGGCCGCCGCGCCCCGTCGCCGACCAGGACGAGGCGCGCCGCCGGCACCTCCCGCGCCACCTCGCGGAACGCCCGCAGGAGGTCCTCCTGCCCCTTCACCGGATGGTGCATGTTCGCGACCTGGATCACCTCCGGCGCGGGCGGCCCGGCCCGTGGCCCCGGCCCGCGCGCGGCGCGATCGAACTCCGCCAGATCCAGGCCGTTGCGCACCAGCGCGATCCGCTCCGGGGCGACACCCTCGGCGAGGCACAGGTCGCGGATGGCGAGCGCGTTCACCAGCACCCGGTCGGCGAGGCGGGAGGCGAGCCGCAGCGCGACGCGCCGGCCGGCGTCGAGGTGGTGCATGAGATCGACGCGGGTCACCACGACCGGCACGCCGGCGAGGCGCGCGGCGAGGCTGCCGAGCAGGTCGGTGTAGAAGTCCTGCGCGTGCACCAGTGCGACGCGCTCGGCCCGGAGCTCGGCGGCGAGCCGCGCCACCTTCGCGAGCGTGCCCGGCCTGAGCGTCTTGCGCACCTCCAGCGAGCGCGGCGCGATCCCGAGCTGCGCCAGGTCCGCGAGGTGCGGCCCCTCCAGCTTGAGGCAGCGGACCACCGGCTCCCAGCGGGCGCGATCGAGCGTCGCGAGGTGGAGCAGCGCCTGCCGCTCCTGCCCACCGACCATGAAGCGGTTCTGGAACAGGAGGACCTTGACCGGGCCCGTCATGCCGCGCGCGCCGCCCGCGCCGGCCCCGCGTCCCCGGCCGCGAGGCGGCGGCGCAGCCGCGCCTGGACCACCACCGCCACCGCCAGGCCGAAGGCGGCGTAGAGGTTGAAGGAGCGGCTGTAGCCGTTCACGAGCTCGCACACGAGGTAGCCGGCGAGGCCGGCGAAGAGCGCGCGGGCCCCCTCCCCACCCCGCTCGCCCCCCACGCTCCACAGGCGCCAGAGCAGCCACGCGCAGTACGTCGCGAAGAGCGCCAGCGCGATGATCCCGAGCTCGCCCAGGACCTCCATGAAGAGGTTGTGGGCGATGAGCCGCTGCCCGAGCGCCTTGAGCGGCGCGTACCGCGTCCACGCCTCCAGGAACGCGCCGGCGCCGACGCCGCTCAGGGGCCGCTCGTGGAAGATCACCTGCAGCATGGTGTAGGCACGCTCGCGGCCCTGGAACGACGCGTCGTCCTCGTACTCGGCGATGGTGCTCTGCCGCATCCAGAAGCTCTCCGGCGCGAGCGCCACCACCGCCACCAGCGCCAGCCCCGCCAGCACCAGCCCCTTCCCCTTGGCGTGGCCGCGCAGGAACGTGAGCAGGAGCGCGGCCACCAGCGCCACCGTCCCGGAGCGCGAGTAGGTGAGGACGATGGCGGCCACGTTCGCGGCGGCGGCGAAGAGGAGCAGCCCCTTGAGCCAGGGGCGTCGCACCTGGCCGGCGAGGAGGATCGCCGCGGGCAGGAACAGCACGAGGCCCATCGCCAGGCGGTTCGGGTCGGCGTAGTTGCCGCGCCACGCGGTGCGGTAGCCCTCGATGAGCGCGTCGCCGGCGAGCCAGCGCTGGATGCCGCCGAGCGACGGCGCCAGGGTGGCGAGCGCGCCGGCGAGGAGCGCCCCGCGGACCCGGCCCGGCGTGTCGAGCGCGTTGATCAGCGCCGCGTAGACCACGAGCAGCTTGCCGATGTCGAAGATGGCGTCCCAGGTGCGCTCCGGGGCGATGGTCCAGGCGAGGGACAGGGGGATCATCGCCGCGTAGGCGAGGAGGAACCCCGCCGCCGGACCGCCCAGCCGGAGCCGCTCGCCGGAGGTCACCCGGCGCATGAGCACCGCCAGCGCGCACACGGCCGAGGTCACCACCCCGAGGCGCATGCGCTCGAAGAGCTCCGGCCAGTAGAACGCCGGGCTGGCGTACAGGTTCACCAGGAACGCCAGGGCCGCGCCGTAGGCGAGCCGGCCCCACCGCTCGCTCGCGCGCGCGAGGCCGGCCGCGCGCCGGTCGCCCGCGGGGAGGAACGCCTCCAGCTCGAGCTCACCGCGCATGAGGCCCCCTCACGCCGCCCGCCGGCCGTCGAGCAGCTCCCCCACGTGGGCGCGGATCTCCTCGACCCGCACCTCCCACGACTCGCCCCGCACCAGCTCCGAGCGCTCGCGGCGCGGCCCGCCCTCGGCGAGCGCGCGTCCCACCGCCGCCAGGAACTCGCCGCGGCTGCGCGCCACCGTGCAGCCCGGCGCCGCCCGCAGCTCCGGGAGGTCGGTGCAGACGTTGGGCAGCCCCGCCGCCACGTACTCGCGCGCCTTGAGCGGGTTCGCGGCGCGGGCCAGCGCGTTCAGCCGGAAGGGCGTCAGCGCGACGTCGAAGCCGCGGCAGTAGCCGGGGAGGTCCGCGTAGGGGCGGTGGCCCAGGAGGTGGACGTTGGGCGCCCCGCGCAGCGCGTCGAGCGGCGCCGCGGTCCGGCCGATCAGGACCACCGAGGCCGCCGGCCAGGCGTCGGCCACCGCGCGCACGAGCCCGAGGTCGATCCAGTCCGCCAGGAGCCCGAAGAAGCCGATCACCGGCCGCGGCAGCCGCGCCAGGTCGTCCGGGACGCGCGTGGCGGGGTCGAGCGCGCGGGCGAAGTGGCGGTGGTCGACCCCGTGCCGCACCAGGCGCACGCGCGGGTGCAGGGCGGACTTGGCCGCGAGGAGCGGCTCCGAGCTGGCGAGGACCAGGTCCGCCCGCGCGAGCAGCTCGCGCTCCAGCTCGGGGACCCGGGCGTCGGCGTCGCTGAAGGCGGAGAACTCGTCCACCACGTGGTAGACGACGAGCGCCTCGCCCAGCGTCCCGGCCACCCCCGCCGCGCTGGGCAGGAACGACCAGCTCACCGGGTGCGCCAGCCCGAGGCGGCGCATCGCGCGGAGCACCTGGAGCCGCACCAGCGCCTGGCTCGCCCGCCGCACCGCCGCGCTCGCGTAGCCGGGCACGTAGAGGGGGGTGAGCACGTGCAGCCCGGGCGCCACCTCGCGCAGCCCGCCCGCCGCCGAGCGGAGCTTCCCGAGCGCGCGCCGCAGGTCGCGCGCGTCGGCGCGCGGCGCGCGGTGCCCCAGCGAGTCCACCCACAGGACGCGGTTCTCGCGCGCGAGGATCCGCATGAGGTGCGTCTTCGAGAGCGGGTCGCCGGCCCAGTCGTTCGAGAAGCAGACGATGTCGGTGCCGGAGAGCGCGCGCACGGGGGTCACGGCCACGAAGGTGGGGCCTCCGCCGGAGCGGCGGAATCCCTCGGCAGGGACGGCGGGCGGGCGAGCGCCCGGTACAGCTCGAGGAGGTCCAGGAACGGATCGCGCGCGGGCGCGACGCCGCCCGGCGGAGGCGGCGCGGGGAGCGCGGCGGCCTCGGCCAGGCGCGCCGCCAGCGCGGCGGCGTCGCCGGCCGGGAAGAGCAGGCACCCGGCGGGCCGATGCCCGACCGCGCTCGCCACCACCCGCCGGCCCAGCGCGAGCGCCTCGCGCACCGACAGCGCGTCACCGTCCGCGCGGGTGGGCCGCACGAACACGTCCGCCCCGGCGATGACCGCCAGCGCGCCGCGGTGGTCGAGCTCGCCGAGCGCCAGCACCCCCCCGCCGAGCCCCGCCGACGCCAGCGCCCCGCGCTCGGTGCCCGGCCCGAAGACCGCCAGCGCCGCCCGCGGCTGCCGTGCCCGCAGCGCCGCGAAGGCGGGGAGCAGGAGGTCCTCGCCGTAGGTCGGTCCCGGCGCCAGCGCGGCCGCGAAGACGGGCGCCCGCGCCGCCCGCAGGCCGGCGAAGCCGCGCGGCGGAGCGCCGGGGACGAGCGCGGCGGCCACGAAGGCGGGCAGCACCTTCACCCGGTGGGCGGGGACCCCGCAGCCGTGGAGCGCCTCGGCGATGGGCGCGCTCACCGCCAGCACCTGGCCGAACGCGGCGCAGGCGCCCCGCGCCGTCCGCCGCGCGGCGGCGCTCCGCGCCAGGTAGGCGGGGCAGAGGCCGGAGTGGAGCGTGAGGACCGCCGGCGGCGACCCGGGCAGCCGGGCCCGGGCCGCGGCCGCGGCGACCGTCCAGCTCCTCGGGTTCGCGCCGCCGGTGTGGACGTGGACGAGCCGCCGCTCGGCCGCGGCCGCGGCCAGCGCGGCGGCGAACCGCAGCGCGCCGCGCGCGGGCACCACCCCCTGGGCGCGGTGGTCGCCCCGCCCGATGTCGAGCACCCGCACGTCCAGGCCGGCGGCGCGGAGCGCCCGGGCCAGCGCCGCGACGTGCACGGCCACCCCGCCGTGCGGGGGCGGGTAGTCGCCGACCAGGGCGATGCGCGGCGCGCTCACCCCGCCGCCCGCTCCGCCGCGCGCGCGACCGGCCCCTCCTCCGGCCGGTCAGGACGCTCGCCGGTCACCGGGCGCTGCCACCCCAGCGCCTCGAAAACGCCGTCGAGGTTGCAGGCGGCCACCGCGGCGCTGTAGCGCGTCGCGCCGAGCGTGCTGTTCTCCCAGATCGTCTTCCGCTTCAGCGCGAAGAGGTCGCCCCCGCGGCGGTTCTCGACGTCCTCGGTGGTCGCGGCGGTGGCGAACCCCGCCTCGGCCACGGCCGCGCGGATCTTGGGGCTGTGGTAGCCGTTCGGGTAGGCGAAGTGCCGCGCGCGCTCCCCCAGGCGCTCCGCGAGGTGCTCGCGGCAGCCGCGGATCTCGGCCCGCGCCTGGGCGAGCGGCACGTTCACCAGCGCGACGTGCTCGACCGAGTGACCGCCCACCTCCACCCCGCCCGCCTCCAGCGCGCGGAGCTCGTCCCAGCCCATGATCCGCGTCTCGGGCGGCAGATCCTGCTCGCGCATCCCGAGCCGCCGCTCCAGCGCCTCGGCGATGGCCCGCAGCCGGTCGTGGGGGAGGCGCGCGATGAGGCGATCGAGCGTGGCGCCCGGCACCCCGCCGGCGCAGGCGTCGAGCAGCGCCTGCAGCTCGGGGGCGAGGCCCGCCGCCTCCGGCAGCAGCCTGCGCCGCTGGAGCTCGGTGAGCGAGGCGAACAGCCGATCGTGCAGCAGCCGCCGCGCGGTCCCGACGTAGCCGGTGGGGACGTAGACCGCGGCCGGGAGGCGCAGCTCGCGCAGCACCGGGAGCGCCACCTCGTGCACGCCGGCGTAGCCGTCGTCGAAGGTGACCACCGCCACGTCCGGCCCGCGCGCCGCCGCGCCCGCCGCCGGCTCGGCCAGCACCGCGCGCGCCTGGTCGAGGGTCACGATCTCGCGCTCGCGGGCCAGCTGCTGCAGCTGGCGGCGCAGCGTCTGCCGCGAGACGAGCAGCGACGGGAGCACCCGCCGGGACGGCTCCGCCAGCTCGAGGGTGGGCAGGTGATAGGACAGGATGAGCACGCGCGGCCCGCCGGCGGCGCGCCGCGCCACCGAGCGGACCAGCCAGCGCGCCCCGGCCGCGCAGAGCGCCCCCGCCACCGCCGCCTTGGCCGCGCGCCGCACCACCCAGGTCGCGCTGTTGTCCGCCCGCTCGCCGGTCATGTCGCGTCCTCCCGCGCCTCGGCCTCGCCACCGCCCGCCCGCCCTGCCGCGCCGGCGAGGCCGTTCGCCGCCAGCTCCCGCCGCACCCGCCGCAGCGCCGTCCACACCCCCGCCGGCGCGAGCGCCCGGGCGGCGCCGCGCGCCCGGCGGAAGACCTCCTCGGCCGCGGCCTCCGCCTCCGGCCGGAGCCCGGGCGCGCGCAGCCTGAGCGCGCAGGTCTCGCGCCGGTCGGCGGCCCAGTCGAGCTTGTGCGGCTCGGTCCCGCGCAGGAAGTCGTAGTCGGAGAGGCCGCGCGCGTACGCGTCCTCGACGGTGCGGCCGAGCAGGACGAGCCCCGGGCTGCGCGCCGCCCAGGCCGGGTCCATGCCGGACTGGTAGTACGAGAAGCGCCGCATGAGCTCGATCCCGTACACGGCGGCGATGGACCGCCCCTCCACCTCCAGCCGGTAGAGCCGCAGCCACCCGCGCGCCGCCAGCAGCGGGGCCAGCTCGCGGTGGAACTCCTCCACCAGGCCGCGCGGGATCCCGTCCGAGCCGCCCTCCGGGTCCCAGCGCAGGTGGTGCAGGCGCAGGAAGTCCTCCATGGCCGGCCCGGCCTCCTCGGGCGAGGACGCCACCGCGATCCGGTAGCCGGGCTGCCGCTCGAGCCAGCGCCGGCGGCGCAGGAAGGTGTCGCGCCGCCGGAAGCCCGCCAGGTGCGCGGCGAAGGTGCCGCGGAGGGCGAACCCCGGACAGACGAAGCGCGGCTCGACCGTCGCCTTCACCCCGCGCGGGCGCAGCGCGGCGCGGAACGCCGCCACGGTCGCGCTGCCGCAGGGCAGGTCCTCGAGATCGAGGAAGTCCCAGCGCGGCAGGGCGGCCCCCAGCGCCCGGGCGAAGGCCTCGCGCACCGGCGCGTCGAAGCCCGGGCGCGCCAGGACGTCCAGCGCGTCGGTCCCGGTGAGCCCGTTCGTGAGGAGCCCCCAGCGCCGGGCGACCCCCAGCGCCGGGCGCGCCGAGAGGACCAGCAGCCCGGCCAGCCGCTCGCCGCGATCGCGCGCCTCCAGGATCCAGAGCGGGCGGCGCTGCGCGAAGGTGCGCCAGAACGTGAACTGCCACTCCCAGGAGAGGAACGGGTTCCCGCCGGCGCGCGCGAGGAACAGCTCGTCCCACTCCGGCCGGAGCGCGGCCAGCCGCGCCGGGTCGTCGCTCTCCACCACCCGCACCGGCGGCAGGACCTGGTTGCGCGCGGGGTTCACGGGAGCGCCTCCTCGACCGCCGCGGCCAGGTAGGCCATGTCGTCCGGGTCGAGATCCTGGTGCAGCGGCAGCTCCAGCACGCGCCGGCGCAGGGCCGCCACCTCGGGGAAGCCGGCCTCGTCGCAGGCGGGGTGGCCGGTGTTCCAGAACTCGACCGTCTCGATCCCGCGCGCGGCGAGCCGCTCCGCCACGCCGGCCTTGTCCTCGACCAGGAGCGGGTAGAACAGCGGGCAGACGCCGGGCGGGAGCTCGAGCTGCACCGGCGGGGCCAGCTCGCGCAGCCGGGCGAAGAGCAGGAACCAGTTGCGCCGGCGCGCCTGGACCGCTTCCTCGAAGTCCACGTTCTCGAGGATGACGCGGGTGAGCGCGCTCATGCCGACGTCGGCCGCGGCGGGGTCGAAGTGCATCGTGCCGGTGGCGAGCGGCCCGACGTGGAGGGCCGCCCGGACCGCGCGCTGCGACCGCCGCAGCCCCTCCCGCACCGCCTCGCCGGCGGGCCCGCCGCGGCGCGCGAGGTGCGCGAGCAGGCTGCCGGTGGCGTGCGAGAGCGTGCTCGCGAGCGGCGCCGCCCGGGCCGGACCCGCCGCGTCGAGCGGGCGGTTCAGGGCGAGGATCCCGCCGTTCGGCACCGGCAGCGACTTGTAGAGGCAGAAGATGCCCACGTCTCCGCGCGCCCCCAGCGGCTCCGCGCCGTCCCGGGAGAGCAGCGCCAGCGCGCAGTCTTCGAGCACCGCCAGCCCGCGCCGCCGGGCGAGCGCGAGCAGCGCGTCCATGGGCTGCGGGAAGCCGAGGTAGTGGATGACGTAGAGCGCCCGGGTGCGCGGCCCGACGCTCTGCTCGAGGTGCTCGAGATCGAGGCGCATCCGCGCGTCCACGCGGACGAACCGCGGGACGGCCCCGGCCGCGACCAGCGCCTCGACCTCCACGCCGTGGTGGTAGGCGGGGACGAGGACCTCGTGACCGGCGAGCCCCAGCAGGCGCGCCGCCTCCCACACCGCGTTGCGGGCGAAGTAGTAGCGCCGCACCTCGGCGCCGCCGAGCGGGAACGGCGCGGGTCCGGCCCGGAGCCGCGGGACGAGCAGCCGCGGCGAGAGCGTCGGCAGGGCGGTCAGCACCCGCCGGCCGGGCGGCCGCGCGGCGAGCAGCCCGGGGCTGCGCGCGGTCTCGGTCAGCGTCGCCACCATTCCACCACCTCCCTCGCCAGCGGCTTCAGCCGGTGCTTCACCGCGTGCAGCGCCGCCCCGGCCACCCCGGGGCGGTAGACGTACAGCCAGTCGTGCGGCCGGTGATCGGGGGCCCAGTCGCGCTTCCACGGCATGTCCGGCCCCAGGAAGTCGAGCTCGGCCAGGCCCGCCGCCTCGCATTCGGCGAGCACCTCGCGCAGGAGGAGCTGCCCGGGCGAGCAGGCGCCCAGCGCCTCGTCGTAGGCCGGCTTCGGGAGCGCGTACACGCCCCGGTAACGGAGGCCGAAGTGCATCGCCACGGGACGGCCGTCGAGCTCGAGCGCGCGCAGCGCGAGCCACCCCTCGCGCGCCCCGGCGCGGGCCAGCGCCCGGTAGAAGGCGACCGCGCGCGGGTCGCGGGCGATGGCGCTGCCGCGCGCCCCCTTCCAGCCCGCCGCCTCCAGGGCCATGAAGCGCTCCAGGTAGTCCTCCACCTCTTCGCCGCCGTCCACCCGGCGGCAGGCGACCGCGCCCGCCTCGGAGAGCTTCCGCAGGCGCCGCCGGAGGTTGGCCGTGAACTTGGCGGGGAGCCGCGCCTCGCGGGGCGCCCCCCCCAGGGCGAGGAAGGGCGACCGGAGCGACTCCCAGCGGCCGGTGAGGTGCCGGTCGGCGCGGGCGGCCGCCTCCAGGTGAAGCGAGGTGGGGCCGGCCCGCGGCAGGTCGCGGAGCACCAGCACGTCCCAGCGCACGCGGTCGCGCAGGTGCGCCCACAGCGCCTCGACGGCGCCGGCCGGGTCGGCGCCCAGCACCCACTCCACGCGCGGCGTGTGGTCGTTGGCGGGGGCGGAGAGCACGGTCAGCCCGCGGCGGCGCGAGGCGATGAGCGGCGCCAGGCCGGCGGCGCGCCCGGCGCGGTCGCGCGCCACCAGCACGGTCAGCTCGGCGCCGGGCGCGAACGCCTCCAGCCAGGCGGCGTGCCACGCGTGCCGGTGGTACGGCGCGTCCACCGGCCCCGAGGCCAGGAGCGCGTCCCACGCCCCCCGCAGCGCGGCGAAGCCGCTGGCGCCGGCGACCTCCTCTACCCGGTAACCGCCGGGCGCGGCGCCGGGCGCCGGTCCGCCGGCCCGCGCCGGCGCGCCCTGGACCTCCGGCGAGATCATTCGACCGTCACGGACTTGGCGAGGTTGCGCGGCTGGTCCACGTCGCGCCCGAGCGCGACCGAGAGCTCGTAGGCGAGGAGCTGCAGGGGGGCGGCGGCGAGCAGCGGGTTGAGCGGCTCCGGCGCCGGCGGCAGCCAGAACACCGCGTCGGCGAGGCGCGCCAGCTCGCGGTCGCCCTCGGTTCCGATCGCCACCACGAACCCGTCCCGCGCCTTCACCTCCTCGAGGTTGGAGAGCGTCTTGGCGTGGAGCCGGTCCTGCGGCGCGACCACCACCACCAGCGTCTGCGGGCCGACCAGCGCGATGGGCCCGTGCTTCATCTCGCCGGCGGGGTAGCCGTCCGCGTGGAGGTAGGTGATCTCCTTCAGCTTCAGCGCCCCCTCCAGCGCCAGCGGGAACCCGTAGCCGCGCCCGAGGTAGAGGGCGCCGCGCTTGTCGAGCAGACGCGGCGCGAGCGCCCGGGCCTGCGCGGCCACCTCGGGCAGCATCGCCTCGAGCTGGTCGGGCACGCGGCCCAGGGCGGCCAGGAGCTCGCGCGCGCCCGACTCCGAGAGCGTGCCCCGCAGCCGGCCGAGGTGCGCCGCGAGGAGGAACAGGGTCGCCACCTGGGTCGAGAACGCCTTGGTGGACGCCACCGAGATCTCGGGCCCGGCCCGCGTGTAGAGGACGCCCTCGGCCTCGCGGGCGATCGAGCTCCCCACCACGTTCACCACCGCCACCGGGCGGGCGCCGCCGGCCGCCGCGGCGCGCATCGCCGCCAGGGTGTCCGCCGTCTCGCCCGACTGGCTCACCGCCACCACCAGCGCCTTGCCGCCGCCCTCCGCGCCGAGCGGCAGCGCCGGGCGGTAGCGGTACTCGCTCGCGACCTCGGCCGAGGCGCGCAGCCGCGCCAGCTCGGCGAGGTGGCGCGTCGCGACCAGGCCCGCGTGCCAGCTCGTGCCGCAGGCGATGAGCTCGACGTGCTCGAGCGCCCGGGCCTCGCCGGCCCCCAGCGCGAGCTCCTCGAGCCGCGGCAGCCCGTCGAGCCCGACGCGGCCGCAGAGCGTGTCGCGCAGGGCCCGCGGCTGCTCCAGGATCTCCTTCCGCATGAAGTGGGGCTCCCCGCCCTTCTCGGCGGTCGCGAGATCCCACTCCACCCGGGCGGCGTGGCGGACCGTGCGCGCGCCGTCGAGGAGCCGCGAGACCTCGACGCCGTCGCGGGTGAGGATCGCCACCTCGCCGTCGTCGAGCACGAGCTGATCGCGGGTGAAGGGCAGGAGCGCCGGGATGTCCGAGGCGAGCAGCCGCTCCCCCTCGCCCTCGCCGACGATGAGCGGGGAGCCGTGCCGCGCCGCGATCAGGACCTCCGGGTCGTCGGCGGAGAGGACCGCCAGCGCGAAGGTGCCCTCGACCCGCCGCAGCGCGCGCCGGACCGCCTGCGCCAGCCCGTCGCCGTTCCGCTGCGACTCGACCAGGTGGGCCAGCACCTCGGTGTCCGTCTCCGAGGCGAAGCGGTGCCCGGCCGCCGCGAGCTCCTCCTTCAGCTCGCGGTAGTTCTCGACGATGCCGTTGTGCACCACCGCGATCCGCCCCTGGCAGTCGGGGTGGGGGTGGGCGTTCCGGTCGCTCGGCCTGCCGTGCGTCGCCCAGCGGGTGTGGCCGATGCCGGTGCGCGCGCCGTGCCCGGCGCCGAGCAGCGCGCCCGCCAGGGCCGAGACGCGGCCGGTGGCCTTGTTGATGACGACCCGCCCGCCCACCAGGAAGGCCGCCCCGGCGCTGTCGTAGCCCCGGTACTCGAGGCGCCGCAGGCCCTCGACCAGGAAGGGCGCCGCCTCACGCCCGCCGATGTAGCCGACGATGCCGCACATGACGCGCTCCTCTCCGCCCGGTCAAGGTTCCCGCGCCGGCGGCGGGTATCACTTCGCCCCCCGCCCCGTCAGCACGATCTTCGCGGTGTGGAAGAGGCAGACGAGGTCGAGGAACAGCGACGTGTTCTTCACGTAGTAGAGGTCGTACTCGAGCTTGCGGGCCTGCTCCTCCATGGTGGAGCCGTAGCGGTACTTGAGCTGCGCCCAGCCGGTGAGCCCCGGCTTCACGAGCTCGCGCAGCGTGAAGAGCGGCCAGCGCCGCTTGAGCTCGTCGAGGAAGACGGGCCGCTCCGGGCGCGGGCCGACGAAGCTCATCTCGCCGCGCAGCACGTTCCAGAGCTGCGGCAGCTCGTCGAGCCGCGTCCGGCGCAGCAGCCGGCCGACCGGCAGCACGCGGGGATCCGCCTCGGTGGCCCAGACCGCGCCGGTCGCCTCGGCGTCGCGGCGCATGGTGCGGAACTTCCAGATGCGGTACGGGCGGCCGCCGCCCCCGGTGCGCTCCTGCGAGTAGAGGATGGGGCGCCCGTCGGCGGCCGCGACCGCGGCGGCGGTGAGCAGCATGACCGGGCCGGCGGCGAGCAGCATGCCCACCGCCAGGCCGAGGTCCACCGCGCGCTTCACCGCCCGCCGGACCGGGCCCGCCCGGAACCCCTCGTCGAAGATGAGCGCGCTCGGCCGGAGGAGGTCGAGCGGGATGCGCTTCAGCGTCGCCTCCGCGAACGCCACGTCGCTCATGACCTGCACGCCGTGGGTGCGGCAGGCGAGGAGCGCGTCCACCGGCAGGCCGGCGCGCCGGTCCTCCACCGCCACCACCACCACCTCGGCCCGGAGCCGCCGCGCCAGCTGGTCGACGGCGCCGGCGAAGGGCAGCGCGGGGTCGGCCGAGCGCGAGCCGCCGTTCGAGTCCGCGAACCCCACCACCTCGAACAGCCCGTCGGCCTCGGTCTCGACGTCGCGCGCGAGCTTCCGCGCCCGGGCGCCGGTGCCGAGCACGAGCACGCGGGTCGGGGCGCCGACCACCGCCGGCATGGCGGCCCGGACGGCGATCACCGCCAGCGCCCCGCCCGCCGCCGCCAGCACCAGCGAGCGGCGCGGGATCCACCCCATGGGCACCACCACCGGCAGGGCGAGGTACGCCAGGGCCAGCACCACCACCGCCACCCCGAGCGCCCGCAGCAGCCGCCGGCCGTCGAACCGGTCGCGGGCGGCCGAGCGGAGATCGTAGAGGTCGCCGAAGTAGAGCGCCCCCGCGAAGGCGAGCGCGGCGATGGCCGCGCGCAGGAAGGCGGCCCCGAGCCCGTGCTCGCGGGTGACGAGCGGGTGCGCCACCGGCCCGAGCGACATCCCCGCCAGCAGCGCCAGCACGAGCGCGCTCTCCTCGGCGATGAAGAAGGCCGCCTTGCGGCCCGAGAACCAGTGGTTGAAGACCCGGACCACGTCGCCGCCTACGGGGCCGAAGCCTCGTGGCGGAGGTAGCGCGCGTACCCTGGCTCCTCCACGCCGTTGAGGACGATCCCGAGCAGCCGATCCCCGAGCGCCTCCACCGCCAGCCGCACCAGCTCGCGCGGCGTCTCGCCCGCCTTCACCACCAGCAGCATGCCGTCGACGGTGCCCTCCAGGCGCGCCGCGTCGGAGAGCGCCAGCGCCGGCGGGGCGTCGAGCACCACCAGCGGGAAGGAGGCCCGCAGCGTGTCGAGCGTCATGGCGAGGCGCGGGTGGCGGAGGAGCGCCGCCGGGTCGCGCGCCTCGCCCGCGCACAGCACCATCACCCCGTCGACGCGCGCCAGCGCCTGCTGCAGCTCGACCTCGCCCTGCACCACCCCGGCCAGCCCGCCGTGCGGCTCGAGCTCGAACAGCGCGGCCAGGCTGGGCCGGCGCAGGTCGCACTCGACGAGCGCCACCTCGCGGCCCTCGCGGGCGGCGGTGAGCGCGAGGTTGGCGGCGGTCATGCTGCGGCCCTCGCCCCGGGCGCAGGAGGTGACCGCGACCACGCGCATGGGCCGGGCGGCCTTCATCCGGTCGAGCCGGGCCAGCAGCACCCGGTACTGCTCGGCCGCCATGGAGTCGGGGCGCGCCAGCGCCAGCAGGCGGCCGTCCTCCTGCGGCGGCGGGGGCGCGGTGAGGCGGTTCTCGGCGGGGACGGGCATGGGGTTCTCCTCTCCTTCTCCCAGTCTCAGGCGTGCTCGCCGGCGCGGCGCGGCCCGATGCGGGGGATGGCGGCCAGCACCGGCACGCCGAAGGCGCTCGCGTCCTGCGGCCCGCGCAGGGTGGTGTCGAAGTACTCGCCGGCCGCGACCGCCAGCAGCGCGGCGCCGAGCGCCGCCGCCAGAGCCACCAGCGCCAGGTTGACCCGGTTCGGCCCGGCCGGGCGGCTCGGCGCGACCGCGGCCTGCACCACCCGGAACAGCCCGGAGGCGTCGGCCGCCAGGAGCGCCTCGGCGGCGCGCGCGTCGGCCGCCCGCGAGAGCGTGCTCGCGTACTTCCCGCGCAGGGTCTCGTAGTCGCGCGCGAGGATCCGGTACTGCTCGCCGAGCTGCGGCGCCGCGTCCAGCCGCCGCTGCACGGCCCCGAGCTCCTTCTGCAGGCGCGCCACCTCCGCCTCGTTGGTCCGGATCTCGTCGTCGATGCGGGCCACCTGCGCGTCGACGCGCTCCTTCACGAACGTCTTCTGCGAGTCGCCGCTGCGCGCCGTCACCACCTGGTACTGGCGCTCAAGCCGCTTCACCTCGGGGTGCTCGGCGCCGTACATGGCGCGCGCCGTCTCGAGCCGCCGCAGCACGTCCTCGGCGTTGCCGCCGGCGAGCCCGGCGGTGCTGAACGCCTCCGGGATGGCCGCGAAGGCGGCGGTGCGGCGGCGCCTCGCGTCCGCCAGCGTGCCGAGGCGCAGGTCGATCTGCGCCATGAGCGTGGCGGCCGCGCGCTGGTTGGCCTCGCTCGCCTCCGGCACCTCCAGCGCGTGCTCGGCCTTGAACGCGACGAGCTTGCGCTCCTCGCCGGCCAGGCGCTGCGAGACCTCGTCCAGCTGCGCCTGCAGCGCGCCGGCCAGGTTCTTCGCCTGGTCCTGCATCACCTGGCGCGTCAGCTCGGCGTAGTAGCGGGGGATGAGGTCGGCGGCCTTGGCCACCTTGGCCCGATCCGCCCCGCGCACCTCCACCACGAAGAGCAGCGACGGCGGCCCGCCCGCCACCTCGCCCTCCAGGCGCACCTCGACCGCGCGGCGGAGCTTCTCGATGGCGTCGTCCGGGTGCGCCTTCCAGCCGGGGACGAAGTCGGTCTCGGCCAGCACCCGCTCCAGCACCGGGCGGGCGAGCACGCCGTGCTTGAGGGTGCGCATGCGCTCGTCGAACGAGGTCACGGAGGTCGGGAAGAAGTCGTGCGGCACCTGGTGCGGCTCGATCTGCATCACCGAGTCGGCCCGGTACTCGTCCGGAGTCCCCACGATGGCGACGGCTCCGATGATCAGCACGACCGCGGCCACCCCGAGCGCCAGCCACCGGCGGCGCCGCACGGCCTCGACCATCTCGCGCAGCGTGTAGGTCCTCTCCATCCCGCCCCCCTAACGATGCTCCAGCTCCCAGCCGACCCGGAGCCCGACGATGTTCCGGTCGTACAAGCTAGTGCCTGCGTCCAGCCGCGCGAACCGGGACCCAGCGAGCGCCACCTTCACGTTGCGCAAAAAGAAATACGCAAGCTCTCCTTCCAGGCCGTACCCCGTCGCGCCGTTCGCCCCCCAGGGGATGTCGCCGCTGCGCCACAGGCCCCCGTCGGCGTGCAGGTGGACCTTCCGGGTGATCTTCCAGGTGAAGGCGCCCTCCGCGGAGTCGAAGAGCCCGGGCGTTCCGAAGATGCCGAGGCCGACGCCGTGCTTCAGGGTGAGCCGCACGTCGCCGGCGCGGCTCGCGCCGAGGAGCTGGGCCAGCGCCTGCGGCAGGACCTGCGTCCCGCCCGCGGCGGGGTTCCAGAAGGCGGGGCCCGCCTGCAGCTCGAGGGTGAGGTGCCGCGTCCAGCGGTAGCGCAGCAGCCACTGCAGCTCGTGCGCGGTGGCGTGACCCGCACCCGGCGTCAAGGCCTGGAAGTAGTCGAAGCGGTAGATGGCGCCCATGTCGAGGCGGTGCCCGAGCCTCCGCGCCAGCTCGACGCCCGGCGTGTGCGAGGCGGAGCCGGTCCCATCCCCGAAGCGCACCACGTACTCGGCGAGGGTGCCCGCCACCGTCCAGTCGTGGTCGAGGCGCCAGGCACCGCGCAGCCCGGCGCGCGCGACGAGGCCGGTGGTCGAGCCCGCCCCGAAGATGCCGAGCCGCGCCAGGCCGACCGGGTCGGAGGCGTAGGTCGCGGTGGCGTCGCCGTCGAACTTGAAGCGCGCGCTCGGGGTGAGGTGCAGCACGAGCTTGCCGCGCTGGTTCCACACCGTCTGGGCGCTCCGGGCCACCGCGGCCGACGGGTACGCGAGGAGATCTCCGCCCGCCACGGCGGCGAAGCTCCAGGTGTGGTCGCGGAGCTGCAGCCCGAGGTCGGGCGCGAGGATCCCCACCCCGGCCCCGCGGCCGTCGTACATCACGTTGGAGTCGTAGCCGCCCTCGAGTGAGAGACGGGCGAGGGGATCCACCTGCACGCTCGCCGCCGCCCGCGCTCCGGAGCACAGCCCCGCGGCCAGCAAGACCGCCTGGCCGAGCCGTCGCGTCCCCATCGCCCGTCTCCTCCTCGGCCCCCGGCCCACGCCGCGCCGGCGGGCAACCGGTTCACGGAACGTAGAGCACGTCGCCCGGCGAGAGCCAGAGCGCGCCCTCGACGTCGCCGTGGACCAGCTCCTTGAGCGAGAGCCGCACCTTCTCCTGCTTCCCGTCGGGCTTCTGGCGCAGCCACACCACCTCGTCCCCGGCGAACTCGTTGGTGCCGCCGGCGGTGGCGAGCGCCTGGGTCACCGAGATGGCGCCCCGCAGCGGGAAGGTGCCCGCGTGCGTCACCTCGCCCATGACCGAGAAGCGGGGGCCGTTGATCTCGCGGACGAGCACCGCCACCGCGGCGTCCTTGACGTAGGGCGTGAGGGCGGTCGTCAGCGCGGTGCGCAGCTCCGCCGGGGTCTTCCCCGCCGCCTGGACCTCGCCGGCCAGCGGCAGCGCGATGAACCCGTCGGGCCGCACCGGCATCACCCGGGTGAGCTCCGGCTCGTGCCACACCACGATCTCGAGCACGTCCTCGCGCCCGATCCGGTACTCGGAGGGCGGCTGCGTCGCGACGCGCTCACCCTTCGTGGTGCTGGCGCAGGCGGCTGCGGCAAGGGACAGCAGCAGGGTCATTCGGCGCATGGCGGTGTCGTTCTCCTGGGGCGCTCCGCGGACCGGTCCATGGACGGTCCGCCGCCCGGCTGCGCAGCACCCTACGCACGCCGCGTGCCACGGCCTGACGGGGGATGGGGCCGGCCGCGCGCGCCTCTCCGCCGGCGAAAAGCGCGGCGCCCGCTGCGAGGGCGCTCGGCGTCCGGGCGGCCGACGGTGAAAACGTTTCCGCTCTCGGGCCCCGGCGCTTCCTCGACCGCGGCGCTCCCGCGGCGTTGCCCCGCGACGGGCGCGACATGACCTTGTCTCAGGTGACGGTGGGGACGGTTCCCGGGAGAGGACGAGGCATGCTCAGGGCGGCGGCGTGGACGGTGGGGCTGTTCTCGCTGGGCGGGGGCATCTGCCACCTGTTCCCCGGCCCGATCGTGGAGCCGCTCGTGCTCCTCGCGCTGGGCGCGACCTTGTTCTTCGTGAGCGGGCGCTCGCCCGCGCCGCGCGCCGAGAGCGCGCCGCCGGCCGCGGACGACGTCGCGCCGCGCGTGGCGCGGCCCTGAGCGAGCGGTTGCCGGTCGCCGCCGCGCGGGCGAGCGCGCCCGGGCGCGCGGCCGCCGGCCCGCGAGGCCACCCCTTCACTCGATCAGGGCGGCGTTGCGCGGATCGACGATCTCGCAGTCCTTGATCTTGTAGAGCAGCGCCTTGTAGCTGATCTGCAGGCGCTTGGCGGCCTTGCGCTTGTTCCAGCCCGTCCGGCCCAGCGCGCGGATGATGGCCTCGCGCTCCGCGATGCGGGCGGCGCGCTTCCCGACCTCCTTGAGCGGCGCGTCCTCGGGGAGCGGCGCGTGCAGGGCGGCGCCGGCCGGCGCGGGGGCGGGCGCCGCCGGCGCGGCGTGCGGCGGCTCGGGCGCGGCGGCGCGGGCGGGCGTCAGCTCGCCCAGCACCATGCTCGGATCCTTCAGCACCACCAGGCGGCGGACGAGGTTCTCCAGCTCCCGGACGTTCCCCGGCCAGTCGTAGGCGTGGAACCGCTCCATCACGTCGTCCGGCACGCGGTCGAGGCCGCCCTGGTAGCGCCGGCGGTACTTCTCCACGAAGTGGTGCACGAGCGGCTCGATGTCCTCCTTGCGCTCGCGCAGCGGCGGCACGCGCAGGGTGACGACGTTGAGCCGGTAGTAGAGATCCTCGCGGAACGTGCCCGCCTCGATCTCCGACTCGAGGTCGCGGTTCGTCGCCACCAGCACCCGCGCGTCCACCCGGAGCGAGCGCTTGCCGCCCACCCGGTAGAACTCCTCGTCCTGCAGGACCTGGAGGAGCTTCGCCTGCAGCCGCGGGTCCATCTCGCCGATCTCGTCGAGGAAGATGGTGCCGTGGTTCGCGAGCTCGAACTTGCCCGGCTTCTCGGCGTGAGCGCCGGTGAAGGCGCCCTTCTCGTGCCCGAACAGCTCGCTCTCCAGGAGCTCGCCCGGCAGCGCGGCGCAGTTGATCTTCACGAACGGCTTGTCGGCGCGGTGGGAGAGCGCGTGGATGCGCCGCGCCACCACGTCCTTGCCCACGCCGCTCTCCCCGACGAGCAGCACCGGGACGTCGGTGTCGGCCACCCGCTGCGCCAGCCCCCACACCCGCTCCATCGCCGCCGAGAGCGTGATGGGCGGCGAGAGCGCTTCGTCGCCGCTGGCGGACGCGAGGCGCGGGCCGGCGCGGCCAGGCGCCCGGCTGTCCAGGGCGCGGCGCAGGACGAGGTCCAGCTCCGAGGGATCGAAGGGCTTCGGCAGGTAGTCGGCGGCGCCGAACTTCATGGCCTTCACGACGTTCTCCGCCTCGGAGAGGCCGGACAGCACGACCACCGCCGCCTGACCCTGCGAGGCGCGATAGCGCCGCAGGAGCTCGAAGCCGTCCATGTCCGGCATGACGAGGTCGAGCAGCACGGCGTCGACGTCGCTGCGCGCCTGGAGCGCGGCGAGCCCCTCGCCGCCGCTCGCGGCCGTCCGCACGCGGTACCCCGCCATCCCCAGGTACTCGCAGAGCGCCGAGCGGGTCGGGGCGTCGTCCTCGACGACCAGGATGGTGGCGTTGCGGTCCATCGCGGGGCACCTCCGTCCGGCGTCGTCTCCGTGGCGGCGGCCGCCCTGTTGGGCCGCTCTCCTGCCCTGGGACGCCCAGCATTTGCCGCTGCGAGGAAGCTGCGTTCCGCGGTCGATTCCCGCACCTGCCCGATCGCGGCGCCCGGCGATCCGGCTGGCGCCTGCCCGTCACCCCGCCGCCGGGGGAGCCGCGGCCGCGTCGCGCGGCGGCGAGCGCGGGCCCGGGCCCGGGCGCGGGTCCCCCTCCCCTCCCGGCCGCGGCCGTGCGATAGAGACCGCGTGCGCCTCTCCCGCTCTCGCGTCGCCCTGCGCGCCGCGCTGCTCGCCGCCGGAGGCGGCTTCATGCTGTGGCGCGCCGCGGAGGCGCGTCGGGCCGCCCGCGCGCTCGAGGGGGGCGAGGCGGCGCTCGCCTCGCGCATGGCCCTCGTCTGGGCGCTGGTCGGCGCGCTCGCGCTCCTCACCGCCGCCGCCGCCGCGCTGGCGCTCAGGCCGCGGCGCCGGCAGAAGTCGCTGCGGCTCGACGACCTGCCGGGCGCGCGCGGCGGCGGACCGCGCCCTCAGTAGATGCGGCCCACCTCCGCCCCCGAATAGTAGGCGCGGAGGATCTCCCGGTAGTCCTGGCCCGCCTCGGCGCGGCCGACCGCGCCCCACTGGCACATGCCCGCGCCGTGGCCCCAGCCGCCTCCCCGGACGACGAGCGCCGGCCCCTCGCGGTCGAGCGCGATCATCGCGCTCGGCAGGTTTCCCAGGAAGCGGCGGATGCGCAGCTCGCCCTCCACCACCCCGGTCCCGGTCTCGCCGGTGACGGTGAGCGAGCGCGCGCGGCCCGACACCCCGCGCGAGGTCACCTCGAGCTGCACCACGTGCCCGACCCCCAGGGGTGCGGCGAGCGCGTCGAGCTCGGCCGGCGAGAGCCGGCGCTCCCAGCGCCACCGCTCCCGGGGCGCGCCGCGGGCGCGGGCACACCACGCCTGGGGGGGCGCGGCGAGGAAGGCGCGCAGCCGCGCCTCGTCGCGCAGCCCGCCCGCCCAGGCCTGGGCGGCGCCCGGGGGCAGATCGGGGTGACCGCGCAGGCTCGCGTCGGGTGGGACCGGCCACACCGCGTCGTTGTCCTCGCCGTGCCCGCCGCACAGGGCGGAGTAGACCGCGTCCACCAGCGCCCGGTCGGCGCGGCCGAAGAGCGCCTCGCCGGCGGTCTCGCGCACGGCGGCGTCGGTGGCGGCGGTCTGGGCCGCCTCGCCGCGGTAGGCCTGGCAGTGCACCTCGCTGCAGAGCACCCACGGGTCGGTCAGGTGGCGCGTCCCGATCTGCGCCAGGACGTTGGAGCGCGCGGTCACCGCCTGGGCCTTGAGCGCCTCGCGCGCCGCGCCGGCGGGGATCTCGCTCGGGACGAGCCCGCGCAGGAGCTCCTCGAGCGGCACCGCCAGCACCGCCGCCAGCCGGCCGGAGGCGTCGAGCGTGACGTGGAGCCGCCCGCGGTAGGCGCGGTCCTCCCGGCCGTGCGCCGCGTAGCCGACGTCGTGCTCGACCGCGCTCACCACCACCCCGGCGTCGCCGTCCACCTCCAGCGTGAGGAGCGCGTCCGCGGCCGCGAGCCGCCGCCCCGCCGCGTCCAGCACCTCGAGCTGCCCGGTCGGGCGGCGCACCACCTCGCTGAAGGTGCCGGTGCGGCTGCCGTACTGCGCCAGCGCCTCCTCCGCGAACTCGTGGGCGAACCCCTCGCTGCCGTCGCCGCTCGCGAGGAGCACGACGCGGCGGCTGTCCACCACCCGCCCGGCGATGCCGTAGATCCCGCCGGTGAGGCGCTGCTCCACCGCCACCCCGCGCTCCTCCCACAGCCGGCGGAGGGCGGCCAGCCGCGCGCGGTCGGCGAACACCGCCTCCCCGAGCAGCGGGTGGTGCGCGAGCGCCGCCGGGAGGGCCCCCACCGCCCGCACCCGGAGCGCCTCGCCGGCCGGGACCTCGAGCACGGCCCCGCCGCGCGCGCGCAGCCGGGCGCGGGCCCGCGGGCGGAAGGCGACCTCGGCCTGGCCCTCCATGAGCCGCACCGTCACGAGCGGCGCGCCGCCGGCGGCGAAGTTGAGCCGGTGGCTCCAGAGGAGGTCGAGCGCGTCGTCCGGCTCGCGCCGGGCGGGCTGCTGCACGGCCTCCGGGGCCGGCAGCGGCGGCGGCAGCGGGTGGGGGGCCGGGGGCGCGAGATCGCTCGCGGCGAGCCAGAGCGCGGCCAGGAGGCGCGTCACCCGCCCTCCTCCAGCCGCCGCGCCTTGCGCGCGGCGAGCCCGGCCGCGATCTCCCGCGCGCGCTCCGGCGGCGCGGCCGCCGCCTCGGCGAGGAGCGCCCGCTCCTCCTCCTCGCGCGCGCGGAGCGCCTCCAGCATGGCCGCGACGTCCGCGCCGAGGCCGCCCAGGAGGTCGCCGCGCCGGAGCGGCCGCGGCCGCGGGAGCACCCCGGCCGCCACCGCCCGGCAGCTGCGCCCCAGCGCGAAGGCCGGCCCGGCGATGCGGTGGGCCCCCACCACCGCGGCGACGCCGAGCGCCACGATCACCACCGCCAGCACCGCCGCCAGCAGCGCGATGCGGCGCCGGTCCTCGGCGCGGAGGAGCGCCGCCACGACCTCGTCGGCCCGGGGATCGGTCAGCGCCACGAGCCGCGAAGCCTCGCGGTAGGCGCGCCACACCTGCCAGCCGAGCGCGAGCGACAGCGCGCTCGCCACCGCCGCCAGCGAGGCGCCCAGGCGGAGCTGCAGGGCGGGGTCGAGCACGAGGCTCTTCCAGCGGCGGCGGGGGCTGGCGCGGCGCGGCGCGGTCTTCATGGCGGGGCTCCTCCCATCGCGGGGCGTCTCCGGCTCACGGCGCCTCGAGAAGGCGCCGCGCCAGGTCCTCGCACAGGCTGCCGGCGGCGGCGGCGAAGGCCTGCGCCTCGAGCTCCTCCACCGGCGCGCCCGCCGCGGCGGTGCGAGCGCGGGCGCCTCCCTCCACCATCGCCGCGATCCGGCCGCTCCCGTCCACCGCGACCACCGAGGCCTTCACCTCGACCCGCGCACCGCCGCCGGCGCGCGAGAGGTCCACCCTGAGCACGGCCGGCTTCAGGTGGTACCCCGCCGCCGCGCGCCCGTCCACCACCGCGAAGCCGCGCCGCGGCAGCTCGGCCGCCAGCGCGCGCTGGAGCGCCGCGCGCGCCGCGGCGCCGCCGCCCTGCGGCTCCTCCAGCACCACCGCCCGGGCGCCCCGCAGCAGCACGTCGAGCGCGCGGCTCGCCGCCTCGCGCACGCTCGGGTCGGGGTCGCGGGCCGAGGCGTCCCGGAGCGCCCACCGGGCCGACGGATCGCCCAGCCGCTGCAGCGCCGAGGCCGCCGCGACGCGCACGGCCGCCGCCTCGTCCTCGGTGAGGGTCCGGCACAGCGCCGGGACCGCCCCGCGGCCGGCGCGCCCCGCCAGCACCTCGGCCGCCCGGGCTCGCACCTTGCGAGAGGGGTCCTGCCGGAGCGCCGCCAGGGCCCGCGCCGCCTGCGCGTCCCCGGCGCGGGCCGGGGGCGTCGCCGCCAGCGCCGCGGCGGCCAGGAGGGCGTGGAGGGGGAACCTGGACATCCGCCGCGACTCTATCCCGGCCCGCCGGCGGCGCGGTCGGCCCTGGCGCGGAACAGCGCCCCGAGCCGGGTGGTCACCGGACCCACTCGCCCCCCGCCCGCGGGCCGGCCGTCGAGCGAGGTCACCGGCAGGATCTCGCGCGCGGTGGAGGTGAGGAAGAGCTCCTCCGCCCCGGCCAGATCCGCGGGGAGGAGCGGCGCCTCGCGCGCCGGCAGCCCGGCCTCGCGCGCGAGCTCCAGCACGAGGGCGCGCGTCACGCCGGCCAGGATGCCGGCCCCGAGCGGCGGGGTCACGAGCGCGCCGGCGCGCACGGCGAACACGTTGGAGGAGGCGCCCTCCGTCACCTGCCCGCCCGCTCCGAGCAGGAGCGCCTCGTGGGCGCCGGAGGCGCGCGCCTCGCGGACGGCGAGCACGTTCGCGAGGTGGGCCCCCGTCTTCGCGCCCGGATCAACCGCGCCGGGCGCCTCGTGGCGCACGCCCACGATCCGGCAGCCGACCCCGGCGCGGTAGGCGGCCAGCGGCGGCGCGCGCAGCGGGCTCGCGATGACGAGCGCGCGCGGCTCGACCGCGAGCGCAGGGTCGAGCCCGAGCTCGCCCGCGCCGCGCGTCATGATGACGCGCAGCGAGAGCTGGCCCTGGTTCCAGGGCGCGGCCTCCGGGTCGGGGTCGGCCTCCGGCGGGACCGCCGCCAGGGTGGCGAGCAGCTCGCGCCGCGTGCGCGGCGCGTCCCAGGCCGGCTCCAGGCCGAGCCGCCCGGCCGAGCGCGCCAGCCGCGCGAGGTGCGCGTCGAGCTCGAAGGGGCGGCGCCGGTACGTGCGCACCACCTCGTAGACGCTGTCGCCGTAGAGGAACCCGCGATCGAAGACCGAGATGGTCGCCTTCGCGGGCGGGACGAGCTTCCCGTCCAGGTTCACCACCGTCGCCATGTCCCCTCCGGGAGTGGGCCAGGAAATTGACCATGCGGTCGGGTGGGGAGATATCTCTCGATGTCATGCCTCACGATGTCGAGTGCACCCACTGCCGCGTCCTCATGACGACCTGGTCGGCCGCCGGCAGCCCGGTGCGCTACTGGCAGTGCCCATTCTGCAACCGGACCCACTCCTCGCTCTACAGCGAGGTGTTCCGGGCCGGGGCCGGGGCGCGCCGCGTGGAGGCCGCCCCCCCCTCCGGCGCGGCGGGGCCGCCGCAGGCGAGCGCCGACGAGATCGCCTGGGCGCGCCTCAAGGCGCGCGCGGCGCGCTGGTTCGCGCGGCTGGAGCAGGAGCAGCTCCCGGCGGCCGTCCGTCCGCCGAGCGCGGCTGCCCCCGCGCCGCGCCTCGCGACCGCCGCCGCCCGCCGCGTCCGCTGAAGCTTCACAGCTCCGGGCCTCCCTCCAGCGGCTCCCCAGGCTGCTCCGCGTCGGGCGACGCCGGCTCTCCCGGCCCTTCGCCGTCCGGCACCAGCCCGCCGCGGGCGATGTCCGCCTCGTTGCGGAACGTCTCCAGGGCGTCCGCGGCGCTGTCGAAGAGGCCGCCGCGGACCGCGGGCCCCACCTTCTCTGCCGCGACCGCGCTCGCCTCGGCCTCGCCCGCGAGCGCGGCCAGGCCGTGCTCGTCCGCGAGCGCCTCCTCCAGGACCACCTTCCACGCCCCGTCCACGCGGCGCAGGGTCGCCAGCGGGCGCTCCTCGGAGAGGACGGTGGCGCGGTCGCCCTGCACCTCCGCCCGGGCGCTGCGCAGCGCGTCCTCCTCCGCCGCCACTCGCTCGGCATAGCCGACCGCGCGGGCGGCCTCGCGGCCGAAGCGCGCCGCGATCGCCTGCTCCAGCGCCTCGTAGGCCCGCGCCAGCTGCACGAAGGCGGCGGTCGCCTCGCCGGCGCGGGGGCCGTCCACGAGCCGCGCCGCCCCCGACGCGTCCCCGGCGTGCAGCGCCCGGTAGAAGGCGCGGGTGGCCTCCAGCGGCGCCGCCTCCGCGGCCGCAGGCGGGCGCGTGCGGCCGGCGGCGCACGCGGCGAGTGCGAGCAGCGCGGCGGCGGCGCGGCCCGCCCGAGCGAATCCGATCATGCGGCCTCCTCGCGCGCCGCTCCTCGTCGCCACCTGCGCTCGCGCGGGGCTCGACGTTACCATCCGGCGACCCGGCGCGGGTGCGGTCCGCGGCCGCCCTCCCGGAGGGGACGAGCGCTGCCGCCGAGGCCCCAGGCGGTCCAGCGCCGCCTTGTGCGCCCGCCGGCGCGTGGGCAGCTTTCTGCCGCAGCGCCGCGCGGCGGCGCGGCCGCCCTCGACCCGTGCCCACGCAACCCTCCCTGCTCGGCCGCGCCGGCCCGCTCATCGCGGCGCGCCTCGCCTCGGCCTGCGTCACGCTCTTCATCCCGCTCGTGCTGGCGCGGATGATGCCGCAGGCGGAGTACGGCACCTACAAGCTGCTCTTCCTCGTCTCCCTGACCGCGGCGGCGGTGCTGCCCCTCGGGGTGGCGCAGAGCCTCTACTTCTTCGTGCCCCGCGCGCGCGAGCCGCGGGTCTACTTCGGGCAGACGCTCGCCTTCATGCTCGCCGCCGGCGGGTTGGGCGGCGCGGCGCTCCTCGCGGCGGCGCCGCTCCTGGCGCGCGCTCTCTCCACCCCGGGGATCCTGGAGCACCGGCTGGAGCTGGCGCTCTTCACGGCGCTGGCGGTGGGGGCGGCCCCGCTCGAGCCGTCGATCACCTCGCAGGGCCGGACGAGGCTGGCGGCGCTGTTCTACCTCGGCTCCGACGCCCTCCGCGCCGCGGCGCTGATCGTCCCGGCGCTGATCGGGCTGGGCCTGCACGGGATGATGCGCGCGATGGTCGCCTGGGCCTCGCTGCGGCTCGGCACCGCCTGGGCCATCACGCTGCTCGCCCAGCGCGGGCGGCTCTGGGACCGGGCGCTGTTCCGCCAGCAGCTCGCCTACGCCCTGCCCTTCGGGATGGCCATCGTCTTCGCCATCCCGCAGCAGTACGCGCACCAGTTCATCGTCGCGCACGCGGTCGGCCCGGCGCTCTTCGCGGTGTACGCGGTGGCCTGCTTCGAGCTCCCGTTCGTGGACCTCTTCTACACGCCGACCGGCGAGGTGCTGATGGTCCAGCTCGGCGAGCTCGACCGCGCCGGCCGCCGCAGCGAGGGCGCGGCGGCGTTCCGGGACGCGGTGGCGCGGCTCGCGGCGCTGCTGCTGCCGCCCATCGCCTTCGTCTTCGCGGTGGCGCCCGCCTTCATCACCACCATGTTCGGGCCTCGGTTCGCCGGGGCGGCGCCGCTCTTCCGCGTCTGCCTGCTGGTCATGCCGCTCGGGATCTGGCCGCTCGACGCGACGCTGCGGGCGCGGGGCGAGACGCGCCACATCCTCCTCACCTACGTCCTCAAGGCGGCGGTCAGCATCCCGGTGGTGTGGCTGGCGGTGGAGCGCTTCGGCCTCCCGGGCGCGGCCGCCGCCTACGTGGGCTCGGAGTTCCTCGGCCGGGCGCTCCTCGCCTGGCGCGTGCCGCGCGCGCTGTCGTCGCGCGGCCACGCCGTGCGGCTCGGCGAGCTCGTCCCGGGGCGCGCGCTCGCGCGCACGGTCGCGGTGGCGGTGGGGCTCGCCGCCCTGGGCGCGGCCGCCTACCAGCTCGCGGCGCGCTTCGAGGTGGCGCCGCGGGGGTCTTCCCTGCACCGCGTCTTCGCGCTGGGGGTGGCCTCGCTCGTGTTCGGCGCCGGGTACCTGTGGCAGCTGCTCGCCTCCGGGGCCCAGGTGCCGGGCGCCCTCGGCGCCCTGCTGGAGCGCCGCCGCGCGAAGCGGGCGGTGGCGGCGGCGCCGTAGGGGCTACGCGGCCCGGGCCGCCTCGGCCCGGCGCGCCAGCCGCCGGTACAGCCGATCGTGCTCGGCGATCATCCGGTCGAGGCCCAGCTCCTCCTCGACGAAGCGGCGGGCCGCCTGGCCCATGCGCCGGGCGCGGGCGGGGTCGGCCAGGATGCGCAGCATGGCCTGGGCGAGCGCGTCCGGGCGCTCGGGAGGCACGACGAACCCGCGGGCGCCGTCCTTCACCAGCTCGGCGTTGCCGCCGGCGTCGGTCACGACCATGGGCAGCCCGGCCGCCATGCCCTCCATGACGGCGTTCGAGAGCCCCTCCTGGCGCGAGCAGAGCACGCCGAAGGTGGCGCGCGCCAGCAGCGCCGGGACGTCCTTGCGGGCGCCCAGGAAGTGGACGGCGCCCTCGAGGCCGAGCTCGCGCGCGTGCGCGGCCAGCTGCTCCTGGCGCCGCCCCTCGCCGACGAGGAGCGCCTGCGCCTCCGGCACCCCGCGCCGGACCTGCGCGAAGGCGGCCAGGAAGTCCTCGTGCCGCTTCACCTCGTGCCGCATGTTGGCCACCAGGATCGCGAGCGGCGCCGCGCCGGTGTCGGGGAGCGGACCCTGGAGCGGCGCGGCGCGCAGGGCGTCGAAGCGCGGCAGGTCGAGGCCGTTCCGGATGACGATCGCCTTCTCCGGCGCCACCCGCTCCACGTGCACGACCAGGTCGCGCACCGCCTCGCAGTTGGCCACCACCACGTCCGCGGCGTGCGAGGCGGCCGCGAAGGCGAGGTGCCGCGCCCGGCCGTGCCAGTGCACGAGGTCGAGCCGGCTCACCGCCACCGGCACCCCGGCCATCCGCGCGGCCGGGACCGCGAGGAGCGCCGCGTAGAAGTCGTGCGCGTGGACGAGGTCGATGCGCTCGCGGCGCAGCCACTGCCCGAGCCTCATGGTCTCGGCCAGCGCCGCGGGGCGCATGAACGAGCCGCCGAGCGGGTGGACGATCGGCTCGTAGCCGAGCGCCCGCGTCTCCTCGAGGAGCGGCCCGCTCCGGTCGAGCGCGTGCAGCGACACCTGGTAGCTGGCCGGGAGCCGCCGGAGGAGCTCCAGCACCTGCACCTCCCCGCCGCCCACGTGGAAGCAGTTGGTGAACTCGACGACGCGGAGGCGGGGTGGGCTCATGTCCCTGGAATATGGGCACGCCCGGCGCCGCGGGCCGGGGCGGAGGCGGCGCCCAGGCCCCGAGGGAGGCGCTGGGCGGGCGGTGGCCGTGCGGGCGAGGAGCGTGCACCCTTGTACGCGAGGGGAGGCTGGATGGGCGTGGCGGCGGCGGCGGAGCGGGGCGACGGGTCGCGCGCGAGCGGGGGCGCACCGGCGGCGGCGCGGCTCCCGCGGGTCTGCCTCCTCACGGCGCTCTTCCCACCGTCCATCGGCGGGATCCAGAGCCACACCCTGCGGCTCGGCCTGAAGCTCGCGGACCGCGGCGCCGAGGTCCACGTGGTGACGCGGCTCCAGCCGGGGCTCCCGCGGTTCGAGCGGATGGGCGGGGTCCGCGTGCACCGGGTCGGGCTGGCGCGCGCGCAGGGCGCGGCGGGCAGCCTCGCCTTCGTCGCCGGCGGGGTGCGCGCCGTCCTGCGGCTGGCGCGCCAGGTGGACGTGCTGCACGCGCACCAGCTGCTCTCGCCCTCGACGGTGGGGCTCGCCGCCGGACCGCTGGCGGGGCTTCCGCTCATCGTGAACCCGCACGCGTGCGGAGAGATCGGGGACGTCGGCGTGCTCTCCCGGAGCGCGGTGGGGCGGGCCCGGCTGCGGGCGGTGGTGACGCGGGCCGACGCCTTCGTGGCGGTGAGCCGCGCCATCCGCGACGAGCTCCTGGCGGCGGGCGCGCCGCCGGAGAAGCTGTGGAGCATCGGCAACGGCGTGGACACCGAGCGGTACGCGCCGGCCGGGGCCTCGGAGCGCGCCGCCCTGCGGCGGGCGCTCGGCCTCCCCGCCGGCCCGCTCGCCGTCTACACGGGCCGCCTCGCGCCGGAGAAGGGAGTGGACGTGCTCGTCGAAGCCTGGCCGGAGGTGGCGGCGCGGGTGCCGGGCGCGCGCCTCGCCCTCGTCGGCGCCGGGGCCGAGCAGGCGCGGCTCGAGCAGCTCGCGTCGGCGCGCGGCGCGGGCGGGTCGATCGCGTTCGTGGGGGCGGTGCCGGACGCGGCGCCCTACCTGCGCGCCGCCGACGCCGCGGTGCTCCCGTCGCGCACGGAGGGCCTGCCGGTGGCGCTCCTCGAAGCCATGAGCTGCGGGCTGCCGGTGGTCGCGACGCGGGTGGGCGGCTCGGCGGAGGTGCTGGCCGACGGCGGCGCCGGGCGCCTGGTCCCGCCCGAGGATCCGCCGGCGCTGGCGGCGGCGCTGGCGGAGGCGCTCCAGGGCGGCCCCGGCGCCGCCCGGCGCGGGGAGGCGGCGCGGGCGCTCGTGCTCGCCCGCTTCGGGCTGGAGCGGATCGTGGACCTCACGCTCGACCTCTACGCGTCCGTCGCCGGCCGGCGCGCCGGCTCCTCCCGGTGACCGCGATGACGCCTTCCCCGGAGCCCTCCGCCCGCGTCGGCTACCTCATGTCGTGGTACCCGGCGGTCACCGAGACCTTCATCCTGCACGAGATGCTGGAGCTGCGGCGCCTGGGCGTGGACCTCGAGATCTTCCCGCTCTTCGGCGCCGCCACCGGCCTGCGCCAGCCCGGGGCCGAGGCGCTGACGGAGCGGGTCCACTACCACCGCGGCCTCTCGGCCGAGCTCGTCCTGGCCCAGCTCCACTGGCTGGCGCGGCGGCCGCGGGCGTACCTCGGCGCCTGGGCGCGGGCGGTCGCCGGGAACCTCCGCTCGCCGGCGTTCCTGGCCAAGGCGCTGGTGGTCGTGCCGCGCGCCGCGGTGGTGGCGCGGCGGATGGAGGCGCGCGGGGTGGCGCACGTGCACGCCCACTGGGCGACGCACCCGGCGCTGGCGGCCTACGTCGTGGAGCGGCTGACCGGCATCGGCTACAGCTTCACGGCGCACGCGCACGACCTCTACCTGGACCGCGCCATGCTGGAGCAGAAGCTCGCGGCCGCCCGGTTCGTGGTGACGATCTCGCGCTACAACCGCGCGCTGCTGGAGCGGCTCTACGGGCCGGCCGCGGCGGCGCGGACGGTGGTCATCCCGTGCGGCGTCGACCCGCGGCTCTTCCCGCGGCGCCCGCCCCGGAGCCCGGACGGACTCTTCCGCGTGGCGTGCGTGGCGGGCCTGCGCGACTACAAGGGGCACCGCTGGCTGGTGGAGGCCTGCGCGCTCCTGCGCGACCGCGGCGTGCCGATCCGGTGCGTGCTCGTCGGCGACGGGCCGGAGCGGGCGGCGGTCGAGCGCCAGGTGGCCGCGCTGGGCCTGGGCGACCGGGTCGCGCTCGTCGGGAACCAGCCCCAGGACCGGATCCGGGCGCTCCTGGAGGGCTCCGACGCCATGGCCCTGCCGAGCGTGGTCACGCCGGCCGGGATGATGGACGGCATCCCGGTGGCGCTCATGGAGGCGATGGCCATGGGCCTCCCGGTCGTCTCGACGCGCGTCTCCGGCATCCCGGAGCTGGTCGAGGACGGGCGGACCGGGCTCCTGGCGCCGCCGCAGGACGCGCCCGCGCTCGCGGCCGCCCTGGAGCGCCTCCACCGCGACCCGCCGCTGGCCCGGCGCCTGGCGGAGGCGGGCCGCGCCCGCGTGCTCGCGCGCTTCGACCTGCGCGAGAACGCCGCGCGGCTGCGCGATCACCTGCTCGCGGCGATGGGGGCACCGCCGCGGGCGCGGAAGGCGCCCGCGCGGGCTCCGCAGGAGCTCGGCCCGGCCGCGTCGTCGGGGGCGGCGGAGTAGAGCGGCCCGTGGCCCGGCGAGGGTGAACACGCGTGACCGGTGGCGATGCATGGCTGGGCGGACCGCCATTCACGATGCGTCACTATCCTGGGTCATCCCGCATGGGAGCTTGACGCGTTCCCGCGCGGATCGCGCTTCGGCGAACGCGAAGGCGCGAGGAGGCCTCTCCCGCGGCCGCGCCGGGCCGCTCCGAGGAGCGACGGCCGACCGAACCCGTTCTCGCCGGGCGTGCCTTTCGCGCCGGTCCAGCGCGAACCTCGTGCGTCCGGGGAGGCCTCGAACACGCATGAGACACTCTCCGTATGACCGACGCCCGCGCCCTCTCCCGACGCATCGCCTCGCTCCTCGCCGAGGAGCGAAGCCGCCTCGCCGACTTTCTCGTCGCCCTGGCGGACTTCGACCGCCAGCGCGGGTGGGGCACGCTCGGCTACGCCTCGCTCTTCCAGTACCTCGAGCGCGAGCTCCGGCTCACGAGCAGCGCCGCCGCTCGTCGGATGACCGCGGCTGCGCTCGTCCAGCGCTTCCCCGCGGTGGTAGAGCCGCTCCGGGACGGCCGCGTGTGCATGTCGGTGGTGTACGAGCTCTCGAAGGCGCTCACCCCTGAGAACGCGGGCGAGGTGCTGCCGCGCTTCTACGGCCTCTCGAAGCGCGAGGCGGAGGCGCTCGTCGCGGAGCTCAGGCCGGTCGCGAATCCGCCGCGGCGCGAGGTGGTCACGGCGCTCGCGCGCACCGCGCCGCCACTGCGCGCGAGCGCGCCCGCGGAGGCGCGGACCGCCTCGCCTGTACCCGAACGGACTTCGCCGGCGAAGTCCGAAAGGGTACAGCCGGGCCCCGACCTCTTCTCCGCGCCAGCTCGGCCGCGCGACGAGGTGGTGCCCCTCGACGCTGACCTCCGCCGCTACCACGTCACCGTCTCGAAGGCGTTCCTCGCCAAGCTCGACGCCGCCAAGGACGCGCTCTCCCACGCCATCCCCGACGGCGACACCGAGGCGGTGCTCACCGCCGCGCTCGACCTCCTCCTCGAGAAGACCGACCGCCGGCGCGGCCTCGTGAAGCGGCCGCGGCCGGCGCCTCAGAAGCCCTCCGCCGACCCGCGCCACGTCCCGGCGGCGGTCGCGCGGGAGGTGTGGAAGCGGGACGGCGGCCGCTGCAGCTTCCGCCTGCCGGACGGGAGCGTCTGCGGCTCGACGAAGCGGCTCGAGCTCGACCACATCGACCCGGTCGCGCTCGGCGGGCGCAGCACCGCCGACAATCTGAGACTGTGTTGCCGCAATCACAACTCGCTGCACGCCGAGCAGGTCTTCGGAAGGGAGCACATGGAACAGTTCCGGAAGGACGCGGACCGGAGCGCTCCAGCTCTCGCTGGCGGAAGCACTTCAGGGGCGTGCGGCGAGGGCGCTGAGGCCGCTGGCTCGACACGGACGCAGCGACGGCGCGGTACCGGATCGTGAGCCGATCTCGCGGACGGCGCCGCGGACGCGGGGCGACGCCTCGCCGGCGCCGCTCGCCGGGCGGCGCCCTGGCTCGGAGGGGCGGCGGCCACAAGAGGGCCACGCACCTCCCTGCTGCTGGGACGGGGCGCGGCCGACTCCTGGCCAATCATGAGCCGCCGCGTCGCCCGCCCCCCGCGGGCTCGCGCACAGCCGGGCTACCCGGCGAGCTTCACCCTGGGCCGCCGGTAGGAGCGGTGCTCGTACGCGCCGCGATAGCCGTGCGCCGGCCGCGCGGCGTTCATGATCGCGCCGTGCACGGTCACGCCGCTCTGGGCGTAGCGCTCCAGGGCGAGCGCGATCTCGCTCAGCGGGTCGCGGCCGGACCGCAGCACGAGCAGGTTCACGTCGGCGCAGCGGGCGACCAGCACCGGGTCGGTGACCGCCAGGATCGGCGGGGCGTCCACGACCACCACGTCGTAGCGGGTCGCGGCCGCCCGCAGGACCTCGTGCAGGCGCGGGCTGGCGAGCAGCTCGGCGGGGTGCTCCGGCAGGTGGCCCGCGGACAGCAGGTCCAGGTTGGCGGTGCCGGTGCTCTGGATGGCCTCCGCCGCCAGCGTGCGGCCGGCCAGGACGTCCGCCAGGCCGGCGTGCGCGCCGGCCGAGAAGAACCGCTGCAGCCCGCCGCGGCGGAGGTCCGCGTCCACGAGCAGCACGCGCTTCCCCGCGGCGGCGAAGAGGTGGGCCAGGTTCACCGCCACGAAGCTCTTGCCCACCGTCGGGGAGGGCGAGCTCAGGGCGACCACGTTGCCGCGCGCGTTGAGCAGGAAGCCGAGCGCGGTGCGCAGGGCGCGCAGGTTCTCGGTGGCGAGATCGTCCGGCGCCGCCGCCGCCAGCGCGGCGCGACCGCGCCGCCCGCGGCGCTCGAGCCGCGCCTCCTCCTCGCTGTGCGGCACGGCCGCCAGGATCGGCAGCCCGAGGGCCCCCTCGATGAGCTGCGGGTCCACCAGCTCCTCGTGCAGCACGCGCACGGCGATGGCGAGGCCGCAGCCGAGCGCGAGCCCGACCAGGGCCGCCAGCGCCAGCACCGGGACGGGCTTGGGCGTGAAGGGCTTGTGCGCCACCACCGGCGCGTCCACCAGGCGCACGTTGCCGAGGTTGCCCGACTTGAGGACCCGGAGCGCCTGCGCCTTGTTGAGCAGCGACAGGTAGATGTCCGCCTTCGCGTTCACCTCGCGGGTGAGCCGGGAGGCGTCCATCTGCGTGGCCGGCGCGGCGCGCACCTGGGGCTCGAAGGACGCGCGCTCCCGGCGGGCCGCCTCCAGCTTGCGATCGAGCGCCACCAGGTCCGGGTGCTGCGGACCGTACTTCTGCGCCAGCTGCTCCCGCTCGGCGGCGAGCTGCGCCACCTGCTTGTCGAGCTCGGCGAACCGGTCCACCGTCGCCTTGGCCTCGATCGGCAGATCGACGGTGGCCTTGCGCGAGCGGTAGGCCGAGAGCGCGCCCTCGGCCGCGTCGAGGCTCGCCTTCACGAGCGGCAGCTGCGCCTCCAGGAACGCGAGCGTCCGGCCTGCGGCCGCCGTCTTCCGCTCCACGTTCTGCGCCACGTAAGCCGAGGAGAGCGCGCCGACGATGGCCGCGACGCGCGCGGGGTCGCGCCCCTCGAGCTCCACCGCCACCACGCCGCTCTTCTTCACCTTCTCCTCGATCCGGAGCTCGCGCTGCAGCTCGTCGATCACGGTGTCGCGCCGGCGCCGCTCCAGGCGGAACTCGGTGCCGGGGCGCGCGACGAGCTCGGCGACGCTCAGCTCGACGCGGTGACCCGCGGCGGTGGAGGTCACCGGCGCGCCCACGCTGCCCACCGCCCACGGCGCGCCGTCGCGGCCGGCGAGCCGGTAGCGGCCCTCGCCGAGCGCCGTCAGCCAGATGGGCTCGTCGAGCAGGTCGTCGGACACCTCCAGCCGCGCGACCGCGATCCGCTCCCCGCCCCAGCCGAAGCGGCCGAGCGCCGCGAGCGGCGGCGCCGCCGGGGGCTCCGCGGCGCGGCGCCGCGCCAGCGCGTCGCCGAGCAGCGGCACGCGCCGGGGCGCCGCCACCACCGTCAGCCCGAGCGCGTCCACGACCGGGCCGGCGAGCGAGCGCGAGCGCATGATCTCCATCTCGCCCTCGATCGGGAGCTTCTGCTCGAGGAGCAGGGCCGCCACGTGATCGGCCCGGTCCGCCTCGCTCAGCGGCGCCGGCTCGTCGTCGACCTGGACCAGGGCGGAGGAGCGGTAGAGCGGCGGCGCGAGGAACAGGTACGCGCCGGCCGCGGCGAGCGCCAGCGCCAGCGCGCCCAGCACCCAGCCCTTCCCGTCGATCAGCGCCTGGAGGAGCTCGCCCAGGCTCGGCTCCTCGCGCCGGGTCCCGCGCGGCGCCGCGAGCGCACGCCCGCCCCGCACCACGCCCACCGCCTCGTTCTCGCTCGCCATGTGCTCGCTCCGTCAGTCCGTCAGCACCCGAGGCGCCTCGGCGCCCCCGCCCACCACCACGGCCGGTCCGCGCACGCCGCTGGTCCGGCGCGCCGCCGCGCGCCCGGCCGGCGTCGTCAACAGCTCGAGCTCTGCCACGTTGCGCGAGGGCCGGTAGGTCGGCACCAGGGCGCGCAGCACGGCCAGGAGCGTGTTCCGGTCGCCGACCTCGGCGAGCCGCTTCAGCTCGCCCAGCCAGTGGGCGAGGTCGGGCGGCGGCGCGGGGCTCTCGGTCACGTGGATCCGGTTGCGCACGCGCTCCGAGCGCTCCTCGTCCTCGGTGAGCAGCTCCTCGTGGAGCTTCTCGCCCGGCCGCAGGCCGGTGTAGGTGACCTCGACCTCGCCGGCGCGGCCGGCCAGCGTGATCATGTAGCGGGCGAGGTCGGCGATCCGGATGGGCTCGCCCATGTCGAGCACGCACAGGTCGCCGTAGCCGCCGAGCCCCGCCAGCAGCGTGAGCCCGACCGCCTCGGAGATGGTCATGAAGTAGCGCGTGCACTCGGCGTGGGTCACGGTCACCGGGCCGCCGCGGGCGATCTGCTCCTTGAAGATGGGCACGACGCTGCCGGCGGAGCCGAGGACGTTCCCGAAGCGCACCGCCGTGACCCGGGTGCGCGAGCTGCGGCCGAGGTCCCTCACCACCAGCTCGGCCACCCGCTTCGTCGCGCCCATGACCGAGGTGGGCTTCACCGCCTTGTCGGTCGAGATGAGCACGAAGCGCTCGGCCCCGCAGCCGTCCGCCATGCGGGCCGCGTTGAGCGTGCCGAACACGTTGTTCTTGACCGCCTCGTCCGGCGCCAGCTCCATGAGCGGCACGTGCTTGTGGGCGGCGGCGTGGAAGACGTCCTGCGGGCGGTACCGCTCGCCGAGCCGCAGCAGCGCGTCGGCGTCGCGGACGTCGGCCACCTCGGTCCGGATCTCCAGCTCGGGGTGGCGGGCGGCGAGCCGCCGGCTGCCGAGGTACAGCTCGTTCTCGTTCATGTCCACCATGACGAGCTGCCGCGCCCCGAAGCGCGCCAGCTGCGCGCACAGCTCCCCGCCGATCGTCCCGCCCGCGCCGGTGACGAGGGCGCGGCGGTCCGCGACCAGCGCCCGGATGGCCTCCTCGTCGAACGCCACGCTGTCGCGCGGGAGCAGGTCGGCCGGGGACACGTCGGCCAGCATCGAGGCCGAGAGCCGCACGGACTGGTCGAAGGAGGCGGGCACGATCTTGAAGCGGACCCGGCAGGCGGCGCAGGTCTCGATGATGCGGCGCACGTCCTCGCCCGAGCCGCAGCGCTCGGCCAGGAGGACCGTCGAGACGCGGTGGCGGGCGATGAGCGCGGGCAGCTCCCCGATCACCCCGAGCACCGGCAGGCCCGCCAGCCGGGAGCCCACCAGCAGGCGATCGCTGCACACCACGCCCACGACCTGGTGGAGCGCGGTGGTGCTCCGCTCGAGGTCGCGCCCGAGGAGCTCGGCGGCGCTGCCGTCGCCGATGATCACGGTCCGGTCGGCGCCGGGCCCGGAGCGCGCCAGGCGCTTCGACCAGCGCAGGAGCGCCCGCGGCCCGAAGCGCAGCGCGCCGTAGGCGGAGGTGGTGAGGAAGAACTCGAGCACGATCACCGAGCGCGGCACGCCGCCCGGCACGAGCGGCGCGGCCGCCGCGAACAGCCCGGTGCCGGCCAGCGCCGCGAAGCTCACCCGGAGCGCGTCCGACATCCCCGCCAGCCGGAAGGTCCAGCGGTCGAGCGAGGCGGCGCGGCTGCACAGCACGCGGCACCCCGCCACGATCAGCGCCGCCCGCGGCAGCGAGGCCAGGTAGGCGTCGGGGACGCGGCCCTCGAAGCGCACCTCCAGCGCCAGGCGCAGCGCGAGGACGGCCACCGCGCCGTCCGCGAGCAGGATCAACGTGCGACGAACCGCGTGCCACGCTCTAGGGTTCCGACGCATGCCCGACCCCCCGCCGACCTGCCGCCCACCCACCGCCAACATGAGTTCGCAGCCTGCGCCGCAGAAGCATCCCTCCGCTCGGGGTCCGCGCTCCCGCCAGAGGGCTCGCTGCAGGGGCGTGCGACCGTACCTTCACGGTGCGTGTTACCCGCCCGGCCGCGAGCGCCGGAGGGCTCGCTCGCCCGTCCGTCCACGGGGCCGGCCGCCGCCCGCTCGCCCAGTTCAGGCGCGGTACCCGGGGAAGAACCCCGGGCGCGGCGACCAGCCGGCTCCGGTGCGCGCGGCGACGAGGCCGACGTACGCGCGCTCGTCGTGCACGAGGCAGCCGACGCGGAACGGCACCTCGCCCGACCGCGCGTAGGCGCGCTTGTAGCGGAAGAGCCCGTCGCCCGGCGCGTAGCCGCCGCCCAGCACGTAGCCCTGCTTCCCCTCCCCGGCGGCCCAGCTGGCGATGCGGTGCTTCAGGAGGTAGTTCGGGCCGAGCGGGAAGGCGTCGGCGTGCGTCCCGCCGAGGAAGTAGTAGACGTGCTCCTCGGAGCAGAGCACCAGATCAGAGGAGACCACCGCGCCCTGCGAGAGCGTGTGGAAGAAGGCGAAGTGGCCCGCGAGCCGCTCCACCAGCTGCGCGAAGAAGGCGCGCGGGAAGAAGTACCAGGGGTCGGCGCCGTTCCGCTCCATGGTGTGCGTGTAGACGCGGACGAAGTCGTCGAGGCGCGCGCCCTCGCGATCCAGCTCCACCTGCAGCCCGGCGCGCTCGGCCACCTGCACCCACCTGCGCACCTTCCCCTCGTACCCGCGCCAGAGCGCCTCGGGGCCGCCCTGCAGCGGCACCACGATGTTGCGCGAGCGGACCTCGACGTGGCCCGGGAGCTCCGCCAGCTGCTCCGGGAAGAGCGAGAGCCGCACGAAGGTGCTGACGATCCGCTCCTGCTCGCACCAGCGCTCGTGCGCGCGCCAGTAGGCCTCCTCGTCGCGGCGCCCCCAGGCGAACGGCCCGCCGTAGCCGTACGGGGTCACGGCGTCGAGCCGCGCCTCGCCCGGCGCGGCCCACGGCTCGGCCGCGAGCGGGCGCAGCAGGAGCGGGAAGAGGATGCCGCCGTCCGCGTCCTCGCCCACCGCGCACACCACGCGGTCGCACGGACGCGCAAAGAGGCGCGCGTACTCCGGGTGCGCCTGGATCTCGCGCCGCGGCCACCGCCGCCACAGGGCGAGCCACCGGGCGAGATCCTCGGGCGAGGCGGCGTCGAGCACGCGGAAGTCCATGAGCGCACGATGGTCGCTCGGCGCGCGCGCGGCGCCCGCCTCGTTGGGCACCCCGCCTGCCGAGGGCCCGCAGGTCCCCCGCGCGGAAGGCGGGCGGGCGAGCGGGCCCTCGCGCGCACGCCGCGCCCGGCCTGACCCAAGTGATCCCTCCCGCGGCCGTCCGGGAGACGCCACCTTGCTCGCGTGCTGACCGTCATCGCCCGGCCGCTGCGGCTCCTGCACGTCACGACCGTGCCCGAGAGCCTGCTCTTCCTCACCGGCCAGCCCGGGTACCTCCGCGGGCGAGGCTTCGAGGTGGCGGCGGTCTCCTCGCCCGGCCCCGCCCTGGAGCGCTTCGAGCGCGCCGAGGGGGTCGTGGTCCACCGCGTCCCGATGGCGCGCGCCATCACGCCGGGGCGCGACCTGGTGGCGCTGGTCCGCCTCGTCCTCCTGATGCGGCGCCTCCGCCCCGACCTCGTCGACGCGCACACGCCCAAGGGCGGGCTGCTCGGGATGCTGGCGGCGTGGCTGGCCGGCGTGCCGGTCCGCGTCTACCACGTGCACGGGCTGCGCTTCCTGACGGCGACGGGGCTCGCGCGCCGCCTGCTGCGCACCACCGAGCGCCTGGCCGCGGCGCTCGCGACGCGCGTCCTGTGCGTCTCGCGCTCGGTGGCGGAGCTGGCGGTGGCCGAGGGCGTCGCGCCGCCCGAGAAGGTCTCCGTCCTCCTCGGCGGCAGCATCAACGGCATCGACGCGGCCGGCCGCTTCCGCGCGCCGTCGCCCGAGCAGGCCGCCGCCGCGCGCGCCGCGCTGGGCCTGCCGGAGCGCGCGCGCGTGCTGGGCTTCGTCGGGCGCCTGGTGCGCGAGAAGGGCGTGGTCGAGCTCTGGAGGGCCTGGACCGTGCTGCGCGAGGAGCTGCCGGACCTGCGGCTCGTGCTGGTCGGGCCGCTCGAGCCGCAGGACCCCATCCCCTCCGAGGTGGTGGCGTCGCTCGCGGGCGATCCGCGCGTCCTCCTCGCCGGCCAGGACTGGGACACGCCGAGGTACTTCCGCGCCATGGACGTCCTCGCCCTCCCCAGCTACCGCGAGGGCTTCCCGGTCGTGCCGCTGGAGGCGGCGGCGATGGGGCTGCCGGTGGTGTCGACGCGCGTCCCCGGGTGCGTGGACGCGGTGGTGGACGGGGTCACCGGGACGCTCGTCCCGGCGCGCGACGCGGCGGCGCTGACCGGCGCGCTGCGGGCCTACCTCGCCGATCCGGCGCTGCGGCGGCGGCACGGCGAGGCGGCGCGCGCGCGCGTGCTGCGGGACTTCGCGCAGGAGCGGCTCTGGAGCGCGCTCCACGACGCGTACGTGGAGCAGGTGGCGCGGGCGGGGCGAGCGCCGCTCGTGCCGGCCGGCGGGCAAGGCTAGGGGGCAGCGCATGGGTCGCGTCCATCTGTCGGTGCCGCACATGGGCGGCCGCGAGGAGGGCTACGTCCGCGAGGCCTTCGCGTCGAACTGGCTGTCCAGCGTGGGGCCCCAGCTCGACGCGTTCGAGCGCGCCTTCGGCGAGCGGCTGGGGCGGCCGGCGGTGGCGCTGGCGAGCGGGACGGCCGCCATCCACCTCGGGCTGCGCCTGCTGGGCGTCGGGCCCGGGGACGAGGTGATCGTCTCGGACTTCACCTTCGTGGCGAGCGTGAACCCGATCCTGTACCTCGGCGCGACGCCGGTCTTCGTGGACAGCGAGCCCGGGAGCTGGATGATGAGCCCGGCGCTCCTCGAGGAGGCGCTCGCCGAGCGCGGGCGCCGGGGCAGGCCGCCCAGGGCGGTGGTGGTGGTCCACCTCTACGGCCAGTGCGCCGACCTCGACCCCATCGCCGCGCTGTGCCGCGCGCACGGCGTGCCGCTCCTGGAGGACGCCGCCGAGGCGCTGGGCGCGAGCTACCGCGGCCGGCCGGCGGGCTCGTTCGGCGACCTGGCCGCGTTCTCGTTCAACGGGAACAAGATCATCACCACCACCGGCGGCGGGGTGCTCGCGTCGCCGCGCGCCGACTGGATCGACAAGGCGCGCTACTGGTCCACGCAGGCGCGCGAGCCCGGCCCCGCGTACCACCACGTCGAGGTCGGTTACAACTACCGGATGTCCAACGTGCTCGCCGCGATCGGGCGCGGCCAGCTCGAGGTGCTGGACGAGCGGGTGCGGCAGCGGCGCGCCGTCGAGGCGCGCTACCGCGCCGCGCTCTCGGACCTGCCGGGCGTCGAGTTCATGCCGGAGGCGGCCTACGGCCTCCACACGCACTGGCTCACCTGCCTCACGCTCGATCCGGCGCGCGCCGGCGCCACCCGCGACGAGGTGCTCGCCGCGCTCGCCGCCGAGGACATCGAGGCGCGGCCGCTGTGGAAGCCGATGCACCTGCAGCCGCTGCACGCGCACTGGCCGCGCCACGGCGGCGAGGTCTCGGCGGGGCTCTTCGCGCGCGGGCTGTGCCTGCCCAGCTCGAGCAGCCTCACCCTCGCCGACCAGCACCGGGTGATCGAGGTGGTCCGCCGCACCGCGCGGCGGGCGGCGGCGCCGGCCCGCGCGCCGGCGGAGGCCGGGGTGGCCTTCGCCGGGGCGGCCGCGGCGGTCGCCCCGGCGGGCTGATCAGAAGTCGGCCTCCTTCCGCCCCGCCGGCCCCTCCACCCGGCCGTCGCGGCGGACTGCGGCGCACGCCTCCTCGTCGAGGTAGACCTCGTCCCAGTACCGCAGCGCCCAGCCGCGGCGGACCGCAGGCATGGCGAGCGGCTCGCCCAGCACGAGGTCGCGCAGGCACAGCTCGGCCTCGTTGAAGCCGAAGTGGGCGCGCATCACCGCCGAGCTGGAGAAGCGCAGGTTGATCTCGAAGACGCGCACGCCCTCGCGGGTCTTCCGGAGCTGCAGGTTCACCGGCCCCCAGAGGTCGAAGGCCTCCACCACCCGCCGGCACGCCGCGGCGATCTCCTCGTCGAAGACCACCTCGGCCTTGTAGGTGAGCCCGGCCGCCAGGCTGCGCCGGAAGGTGATCTGCCCCAGGTAGCCCGAGCGTGGGCTGCGGTAGACGCCCACCGTGTACTCCTCGTCGTCGGGCAGCAGGTGCTCCTGCAGCACCGGCTCCGGCACGTGCTCGGTCAGCCAGGCGAGCTCGCCGGCGCTCTTCACGAGGTGGAGGTCGCGCGAGCCGGAGCCGTGGCGGGGCTTGAGGATGAGCGGGAAGCCGCGCCGGGCCACCAGCGCCGCCGCGGCGGCCCGGTCGCCGGCCAGGACGGTCTCCGGCACCGGCAGCCCGCGGTCGTGCAGCGCCTCGAACATGCCCCACTTGTCCATGAAGCGCTCGAGCAGCGCCGCCTCGTTCACGACCAGCCGCGCCCCGGTGCGCCGCTCGAGCTCGGCGCGGAAGGGCGCGACCCGCCGCATCTCCACCTCGGACCCGAAGCAGACGAGGTCCACCCGCTCGCGGCGGCACACCTCCTCGAGGCGCGACAGGTAGGCCGGCTCGTCCGCGGTCACGCGCGGCAGCACGTACCCCGCGTCGGCGCGGAACAGGCCCACCGAGATCGGGTCGGCGTCGGTCGCCACCACCCGCGGCCGCAGCGCCGACTGGCGGAGGGCCTTGAAGATGCTCACCCCGGGCGGCGCGCCCGCCCCGGTCACCAGCGCCGTCAGCTCGCGTCGCGCTTCTGCTCCGGCCATGGCCGCTCTCCCGTGGGTTCGCCGAGCTTCCTCGGCAGCTCCGTCCCCTCGCGCGCCAGCACCACCTTCACGGTGCGCGCGACGACCTGCAGGTCGCGCCACAGGGACCAGCCGTGCACGTAGGCGAGGTCGAGCTCGATCCGGGCCGGCCAGGAGATCCCGTTGCGCCCGTTGACCTGCGCCCAGCCGGTGATCCCGGGCCGCATGTCGAGCCGCCCGCGCTGGCGCGCGTCGTAGCGCTCGGCGTGGTGGGGCAGGTCGGGGCGGGGGCCGACGAAGCTCATGTCGCCCTTCAGGACGTTCACGAGCTGCGGCAGCTCGTCGAGGCTGGTGCGGCGCAGGAGCCGCCCGGCGCGGGTGATGCGGGGGTCGTCGCGGTAGCAGTAGCTGCCGAGCGGCGACCGCTCCGCGCCCTCCACCATGGTCCGGAACTTGTACATGGTGAAGAGCCGCCCTCCGCGACCGGCGCGCTGCTGGCGGAAGATCGCGCCGCCGCGGGAGTCGGCCCTCACCGCCGCCGCCACGAGCAGCATCACCGGCGAGAGCGCGGCCAGGAGGAGCGCCGACCCCGCCACGTCGAGCGCCCGCTTCACGGCGAGCTGCGCGCCGCGCCCGCGCTCACGGTCCGCCGGCATGCTGGCCCCCCTCCCCTGCCGTCCCGAGCTGATACTGCGGCGCGGCGGGCCCCCGGCCCCGCCCCGCGTCGTCCTTCCGGAGCCGCCGGCGCGCCGCGCGGTAGCCTTCCCGCACGAACGGGGGCAGCGCCCCCGCGTGCCGATGGTAGAGCTCGAGGGCGGCGCGCTTCAGCGGGTGCTCGTGCAGCTCGCGCTGCGGCGGGAACCAGATCCGCCGCGGCGAGCGCCCGTGGAGCGGCGCGGCCGCGTCGTACTCGACGAAGACCGAGCCCACCTCGCTGGCGCGGTGGGCGTCGCTGCTCGCCACGCTCGACAGGCCGCGCTCGGCGGCGAAGGCGCGGCTCGCGGCGTTGTGCTCGAAGGTGTCCCGGCCGTTGAAGCACTCGACCAGATCGGCCCGGGCGAGGACCTCCTCCACGAACGCCGGGGTCCGGCGCAGCTCGTGCCGGAAGACGCCGCTGCCGCGCCGGAAGAGGTGCGGCAGGAGCACGAGGCCGCCCTGGGCGTGGATGGCGTCCATCACCTCCAGGAGCCGGCGCTCCGCGAACATCGTCTGGAGCCCGAGCCCGATCACGTGCGAGCCGTCGTCGCAGGTGAGCTCGCACCCGATCACTACCTCCAGCGCGCCGCCCGCCAGCGCCCGCAGCGCCAGCGCGCCCTCGATGGTGTCGTGGTCGGTCACGCAGACGGTGGTCAACCCGGCGCGCCGGGCGGCCTCGAGGATCTCCGGCGGGGTGGCCCGCCCGTCGTACGAGTACGAGGTGTGGAAGTGGTAGTCGACGCGCGTCACCGTGGTCCCCGGCGCCGCCCGCCCTCCGGGCGTCCGCCCGGGCGGCGCGCGCCCACGGCATCATGTGCACGCGGCGGGAGCGCGCCTCGGCTCGGGACGGGGCGGCGCCCGGCGGGGCCGGCGCGGAGACTCGCGCGCCGCCGCGGATGGGTTATACGTCGTCGGCGCACGAGAGGGGGCGCTAGCTCAACGGTAGAGCTGCGGCCTTTTAAGCCGTAGGCTGAGGGTTCGAGTCCCTCGCGCCCCACCACTTTTCACCTACGCCCGCGGCGCTTCCGCCGACCCGGGAGCACGGGGAAGCCGGAGGCTCACCGCCGGTCGAGGGTCACCTCGGCGACGTAGACGCCGCGCCCCGCGGTCCCCGCGTAGCTCGTCGCCCAGGTGGGGGCGAGCAGGCTCACGAGGGCGTCCACCGCCTGGAGCGGGCTCGAGACCAGCAGGTGGCACCGGTACCAGCCGCCGCCCAGGTCGTCGATCGAGGCCGCCACCGTCGCCCCGCCGCCCGCGGAGGAGCGCACCGCCCCGCCCGCCAGGTCGAACCTCGCCTGCGGGTAGGGCGCGCCTCCGGGGTCGAGCTGCAGGTAGAGCTGGCTCCCCTGGTCCGCGTGCGCGACCGCCGTCAGCTCCCAGCTCCCCGTCGCGCGCGTCGGGTCGCTGCCCACGAGGTAGTGGTAGGTGCCGCCGCTCGCCTCGGTGAGGGCCTGCGCGGTGCGCCCCGCGAACGCCACCGCCGGGCCGACCAGGACCCCGTTCCGCTCCCAGCCGCTCCACGCCACCGGCGTGTACGTACCGACGGGCGGCGGAGGAGGCGGCGGTGGAGGAGGAGGCGCCGCGTAGGCGAACGCGCCCGCCAGCGTGGCGGACTGGCCGTCGGGGTTCGTCACCTTCACGTCCACGACCCCCGCCGCGTGCGCCGGCGCGGTGACCGCGAGCGACGTCGCCGAGGCGCTCGCGACCGCCGCGGCGGCGCCGCCGAACGCGACGGTCACGCCGGAGGCGAACCCGCCGCCGCTCAGGGTCACCACCGTCCCTCCCGCGGCTGGACCGCCTCCCGGCGCCACGCTGGTCAGCGTGGGCGGGGGCGCGGCGGGCGGCGGAGACGGCGGAGGCGGAGGCGCCCCCGTGCGCAGATCGAGGGTCACCTCGGCGATGTAGACGTCGCGGCTCCCGTCCCCGGCGTAGCTCGTCGCCCAGGTGGGGGCGAGCAGGCTCACGAGCGCGTCCACCGCCTGGAGCGGGCTCGAGACCAGCAGGTGGCACCGGTACCAGCCGCCGCCCAGGTCGTCGATCGAGGCCGCCACCGTCGCCCCCCCGCCGGCGGAGGAGTGCACCACCCCGGTCGAGAGGTCGAACTTCGCCTGCGGGTACGGCGCGCCCCCAGGGTCGAGCTGCAGGTAGAGCTTGTCGCCCCGGTCCGCGTGCGCGACCACCGTCAGCTCCCAGCTCCCCGTCGCGCGCGTCGGGTCGCTGCCCACGAGGTAGTGGTAGGTGCCGCCGCTCGCCTCGGTGAGGGCCTGCGCGGTGCGCCCCGCGAACGCCACCGCCGGGCCGACCGAGACCCCGTCCCGCTCCCAGCCGCTCCACGCCACCGGCGTGTACGTACCGGTTGGCGGCGGCGGCGGCGGAGGTGGGGGGGGAGGAGGCGGCGGACCTCCCGCCCCGGACATGAGCGCCACCCCCTCCCGGATGGTGACCACCTTGATCTTGCGCTGCGCGATGTAGTCGAGCGCGGCCAGGAAGTCCGAGTAGGCGAAGTCGGTCGAGGCGACGACCGTGTCCGTGAGGTTGTGCAGGTACAGGATGATCCAGGTGCGCTGCTGCAGCGCGGTGTCGACCCACCGCTCGATGTCCGAGAGCAGGAGGGGCGTGTCGCCGGCGAGGAGCTGGTAACGGTCGGTGTCGGCGAAGTCGAGGGTGGGGAGGTTGCAGGTGCGGTGCGACGCGTAGACCTGCTGGATCGCGGCGAGCACCCGCGCGTCGTAGGCGCCGAACGGGGAGGCGAAGCTCGGGACGTCGGCCAGGCCGAGCATGGACTCGAGCTGGCGCTTCGACTCGCCGAGCTGGTACGCGAGGTCGGCGTCCGAGAGCGTGGTCAGGTTCAGGTGGTCGACGGTGTGGCTGCCGATCTCGTGCCCGTCGGCGACGAGGTCCTGGGCCTGCGCCACCGTCAGGCCGGTGCCGCGCCCGAGCCTCCCGGAGATGAGGTAGAAGGTCGCGTGGAACCCGTGCTGGTTCAGCGCGGGTCTCGCGAGCGTGTACTGCGACGCCAGGTTGTCGTCGAACGTGAGGGTGATCATGCCCTCGGCGAACGGCGCGGCCGCCGAGGCGGGGAGAGAGACGGCTACTGACACGGCCAGGAGCGCTGCGCGTGCCGCCACCATGGGTTCTCCGAGCGGGAGGGACGTACCTCGGGCTCAGGATGTGGAAGGTGCCGCTAGGCCGGTAGTCCTGAAGGCGTGCGACCCTCAGTGAGGTCGGCGCCCGGGCCGCCCAGCCGCCGCCGCCGTGCCCGGCGTGCGAGGGCTCCGGCGCGGAGGGCAGGCGGCCGCACGCCGGCGCGGGGTGCGGGCGCCCGCCCGGCGCCTCGCCAGCCGGGCGCGGCTACCCGCCGGCGCCCGCCGTGAGCACCCTCGCCTCATGTCCGCGGAGCCCACCCTGGGCGAGGAGCTGAGCTGCCGCCGCGTGCTGGTGGTGGACGACGACGGGGCGCTCCGGGAGCTCCTCACCGACTACCTGGAGCTGCAGGGGATCGAGGTGGTCGCCGCGGACTCCGGCGAGGCCGCGCTGCGCGAGCTCCAGGGGCCGAGACCACCCGACCTGGTGGTGCTCGACATCCGGATGCCCGGGATCTCCGGCAACGAGGTGCTCCGCCGCATGAAGGCGGATCCGCGGCTGGAGCACATCCCGGTCGCGGCCATGACGGGCATGCGACCGGGGGAGTTCCAGCTCGTCGCGCCGCCGGACGAGTTCCTGGCCAAGCCCTTCGACGTCGAGAGCCTCAGCGCGGCGCTCACCCGCATGTGCGGCAAGTGAGCGCCTGGCGCGCCCGCTCAGCGGGCGGCGGCGCGCGCCGGCGGCTGCGGCGGCATGAACAGCCCGCTCGCCTGGGCGCGCAGCCGCAGGAAGGCCTTGAACAGATCGGTCGGGTCGAAGCCGCGCGTGCGCGCCAGCTCGGCGTAGATCTCGAGCGCGTGCAGCCCGCCGCCGAACAGGGTGCCCCCGTCCACCTGCCGCTCGGCGTCGTCGTGCTGCGCGCACTCGATGCGCCAGCCCAGCCCCGCGCGGTGCGCGAGGAATACGCCGCGCAGGTCGTGCAGGTCCGCCCCGCACCCTTCGCAGCGGAAGGTCACGCCGTCGATCCGAGGCAGGTAGGCCGTGCGCCGCTGCTCCTCGCCGGCCGTCGCCGGCGTGCGTTGCTCCGCCGTCTCGTGCGAATGCATCCGGGTTCTCCTCCTCGCTTCCCCGCGATCCCAAGCACGTACCGCGGGACTCTGACACCCAGCGGCGGCGCGTCGGGCCGCCAGCGGCCGCGCCCCCTCCCTCCTCGGCGCACCCCAGGCGGCCATGAAGGCGGGTGTCAGCCCTCGCTGGCAGAGTTTCGCGTGCGCCGGCTGTTTCCTCGGGGCGGGAGCGGAGGGCGGGCATGGGGTTCGAGATCGGGCGGAGGGTCAGGGAGGCAGCCGGCGCCATCGGCGAGCGCGTGGCGGAGCGGGCGCGCCGCCTCGGCCGCCTCGCGCACGCCGAGGCCGGACGCGTCTGGCGCGACGTCGGCGCGCGGCTGCACCTGCAGGACGCGCCGGCGGCCCGCGAGCCCGAGCTCCCTCCGCTGGGCAACGCCGAGGAGAACCAGGCGGTCGGCCCGCGCACACTCGCGGTCGTCGAGGCGATGGCCGAGGTGCTGGCGCGCTCCGGGTACGACGAGGTCCGGGCCGACGTGGCGGGGCTCACCGCCCCCGAGATCGTGCGCGGCACGGTACGCAGCCACCGCCCGTGCCTGTCGGCGCGGGCCGCCGGGCGCCCCGTGCTGGTCGACGTCTTCCTGCCGGAGGAGAGCGACGTCGACCGCCAGCTCTCCCGGTGGCACCTCTTCGCGAGCGCGGCCGAGCAGACCGGCGGCGAGTTCCACCTCGTGGTCCCCTCCTGGTTCGAGGGGCGCTCGGGCCGCGGCTGGGTGCGCCAGCTCTCCGAGGCCTCCGGCCTGGGCGTCGCGAAGATCTGGGAGCTGTAGGGGAGCTGGCGAGCGCCGCGCGCTAGCCCCAGAGCTTCTCGACGGGCCCGGCGACGATGCGGCCGCACTGCGAGCACACCTTGGTCCGGCCGCCCACGATGGCGCTCCGGCCGCTCGCGTCGGTGTGCTCGCACCCTTCCAGCAGCCGCGCGATCTGCTCCTGGACGTCCCGGAGCTGCCGCTCCAGCTTGGCGGCGTCGCTCTTCAGGAACTCCTTGCGCGCGAGGCGCTCTGCCTGCGACAGCGGACGCGAGGGCTGGGCGTGCACGGGCTTGGGCATGCGACCACCTTCCCCCTGAATGGTATCTCGCGCCAGCGGTCCTGTCTCGCCCGCGCCGGGGGGGCCCCCGGGTCCGAGCTCACCGGTCCGGCCGGAGGGGGTCGAGCCAGAGGTCCACCACCAGCGGCCGGTGATCCGAGGCGGCCGCCACCTCGGGCCCGCCGGCCACCGCCACGGCGGCGACGGACGCCGCCTGGCTGCGGCGCACGAGCGCATAGTCGAGCCGCTCCTCGGCGCCGCCGCCCACCCAGGTGAAGCCCTCGGCCGGCGCGAGCGCCGCTCCCAGATCCGCGATCGCTCCGTCTCCGAGGAGCGGCGCGAGCGCCCAGGAGCCGGGCAGGTCATTCAGGTCGCCCAGCAGGACGGCGAGGGCGCCTGGGTCCCGCTCCGCCGCGGCGAGGAGGACCTCCCGCGCCCGCGCCGCCTGGCGCGCGCGGCGGGCGCCGCTCGCCGGGTCGAGGCGCGAGACGAGGTGCGCGCCCACGAGGACGAGCGCCTGCGCCGCGCCCCCGAGCCGCACCTCGGCCAGATCGCGCGCCCAGAGGAACCCGCCGTCGGGGTCGCGCTCATCGAGGTGCGAGCGGTACTCGAGCAGCGGGAGGCGCGTGAGCACCCCCACGTCGATGCCCCGCGGATCGTGCCCCTCTGCCAGCGCCGCCCGGTACCCGCGCCCTGCCAGCGGGCCGCGCGCGAGCCGCTCGAGCAGCGCCAGGTTCTCCACCTCCTGCAGCACGACGGCGTCCGCGTCGAGCCGGCGCAGCACCGCGCCCACGCGCTCGAGCTTCGCCTCCACCTCGGCCGGCCCGAGCACCGCGTCGGCCTCGCCGGGCGGAGCCGTCCGGTCGGCCTCGTCGAACAGGTCGTGGACGTTCCAGGTGACGAGCCGGACCGAGCGGGTGGGCGGCGGCGGAGCCGCCGGCGCGGGGCCGCAAGCGAGGAGCAGGAGCAGGGAGGCGGCGGTCGCGCGCAGCATGGCGCGGAGCGCGGATGCAACCGGCTCGCCAGCGCGCGGGGCCTCGCCTGGCGCGCGGGTCGGGGCTCGGGCGCGGCCGCCGCGTCCGTCAGGCGGTCCGCGCGCGGTACGCGGCGAGGCCCGCCACCAGCGCCGCCGCCAGCGTGCCGTGGACGTAGCCGAGGTCATCGACAAGAGGAGGATGCGCGCCCGAGGGCGCACCCCCGGGAGGGGCAGGCGCTCGGTGGGCCGGCCGGCGAACCAGGGCTCGCGTGTCCATTCGGCCACCGGACGGCAAGCCCCTTGAGCCCCCTGCGTGCCGGGGCATGAAACCAAAGTAAGATGGAGGAATTCCGAGGAGTCCTCCATGAGCGACCGCGAGCTGACGCCGCCCCCGGCGGGCCCGGCGACCGAGCCGATGCCCGAGGGCTCCGAAGCCCCCCCGCCCGGCGTCCGCGCGATGGCCATCGCGCGGTGGGCGCTGGTCGCCCTCATGGCGGTGGCGGCCCTCGGCGCGTGGGCTCACTTCGCGGGCCTGGCGCCTGGCGGCCGCGCCTCGGCGCGAGCGGCGGGGCAGTACCACTGCCCGATGCACCCGGCCGTGCTGCAGGACCGGCCGGGAGCTTGCCCGATCTGCGGGATGGACCTCGTGCCGGTCGAGGGGAAGCCGACCTCGACCTCGACCTCGACCTCGACCTCGACCTCGACCTCGACCTCGACCTCGACCTCGACCTCGACCTCGACCTCGGCCTCGACCTCGACCGCGACCGCGACCGCGACTGGGGCAGCGGCGCAGGGGAAGTACTGGTGCCCGATGCACCCGGAGGTGGCGAGCGACGATCCGGAGGCGCGCTGCGAGAAGTGCGGGGGGATGAAGCTCGTGCCGCGGGCGCCGGCCGCGAACCAGGGCGGGGTGGCGGGGCTCGTGCCGGTGGAGCTCGACGCGGCGCGCACGCAGCTCATCGGGATGCGCACCGGCCCGGTGCTGCGCGAGCGGCTCGCGCCGCAGCTCCGGACGGTGGGGTTCGTCGCCGCGGACGAGCAGCGGCTGGCGCTGGTGACGACGCGCTTCAGCGGCTGGATCGAGAAGCTCCTGGTGGCGCAGAGCGGCGCGCGCGTCGAGAAGGGGCAGATCCTCGCCACCGCCTACAGCCAGGAGCTGGTGACCGCCCAGCAGGTCTACCTGAACTCCGTGAAGTGGGCCGACAAGCAGGGGCTCGCGACCGCGGGCGGGGCCGCGGGTGGCGTGGAGTACGACGCGCGCCGCCGCCTGGAGCTGCTCGGGGTGGCGCCCCAGGACGTGGCCGAGATCGCCCGGACCGGGCAGCCGCTGGCCACCGTCCCGGTGCGCTCGCCGGTGGCGGGCTACGTGGCGCGCAAGGCCGCCCTCCCCGGCCTCTACGTGCAGCCCGGCACCGAGCTCTTCCAGATCGTCGACCTCTCGACCGTGTGGGTGGTCGCGGACGTCTACGAGCGCGACGTCGACCGGGTCCGGGTCGGGCAGCGCGCCCGCTTCACGGTGGCCGCCCGCCAGGGCGAGACGTTCGGCGGGCGGGTGCAGTTCGTCTATCCCGCCGTGAACCCGGAGAGCCGCACCGTCCAGGCGCGGATCGAGCTGAAGAACCCGGGGCTCCGGCTCAAGCCGGGCATGTACGGCGACGTCCTGCTCGACCTCCCGGCCGGCGACGCGCTCACGGTGCCCGGCGAGGCGGTGGTCGACACCGGCGACCAGCAGTACGTGTTCGTCGCCCGGCCCGCCGGTCGCTTCGAGCCCCGGCGCGTGCGCCTCGGCGCGGGCGGCGACGGCCGGGTGCAGGTGCTGGAGGGGCTCGCCGAGGGGGAGATGGTCGTCACCACCGCCAACTTCCTGGTGGACTCGGAGAGCCGGCTGCGGGCGGCGGTGGAGGGCTTCCGCCCGGTGGGCGCCGAGGACGAGCGCCGCGAGCGCGAGGGCGACGACCGCCGCGAGCACGCGCGGGCGGACGCGCGGAACTAGCACCCGGGAGCGCCATGGTCGCCCGCGTCATCGAGCTCTGCGCCCGCAACCGCCTGGTCGTGCTGCTGGCGGTGGCGGTGGCGACCGCCGCGTCGATCTACGCCATCCGGCACGCCAAGCTCGACGCCATCCCCGACCTCGGGGATCCGCAGGTCATCGTCTTCACCGAGTGGATGGGGCGCTCGCCCACGCTGGTCGAGGACCAGGTCACCTACCCGGTCGTCAGCTCGCTGGTGGGGGCGCCCCGCGTGGCCGGCGTCCGCGGCTACTCGATGTTCGGGATGTCGTTCGTGTACGTGGTGTTCGAGGAGGGCACCGACCTCTACTGGGCCCGCAGCCGCGTGCTCGAGCACATGAGCTCCCTCCGCGCCCGGCTGCCCGAGGGCGCGAACCCGGTGCTCGGCCCGGACGCCTCCGGCGTCGGCTGGGGCTTCCAGTACGCGCTGGTCGCCGACGGGCGCACCTCGCTCGACGAGCTGAGGACGTTCCAGGACTTCACGCTGCGCTACGCGGTCGGCCAGGTGCCGGGGGTGGCCGAGGTGGCGAGCGTGGGCGGGTTCCAGCGCCAGTACCAGGTGACGGTGGACCCGAACAAGCTGCGCGCCTACGGCGTCACGCTGGAGGAGGTGGCGGCGAAGATCCGCGACTCCAACAGCGACGTGGGCGGCCGCTCCATCGAGATGGCCGGCCGCGAGTACTACGTGCGCGGCCGCGGCTACATCCAGGACCTGGGCGCGCTGGAGCGGGTGGCGGTGCGCGCGCGCGGGCCCGCCGGCGTGCCGGTGCTGGTGCGCGACCTCGGCACGGTGCGCTTCGGGCCAGAGCTCCGGCGCGGGCTGCTCGAGTGGAACGGCGACGGCGAGGCGGTGGGCGGGATCGTGGTCGTGCGCTACGGCGAGAACGTGCTCGACGTGGTGGGCCGCGTGAAGCAGAAGCTGCGCGAGCTGGAGCACACCCTGCCGCCCGGGGTGAAGGTCGAGGTCGCCTACGACCGGACCGACCTCATCCACCGCGCCATCGGCACCCTGCAGCGCGCGCTGGTGGAGGAGGCGCTGGTGGTCGCCTTCGTCATCCTCGCCTTCCTCCTGCACGTGCGCTCGGCGCTCCTGCCCATCATCTCGCTGCCGGTCGCGGTCGCGCTCGCCTTCATCCCCATGGTGCTGCTCGACATCCCGGCCACCCTCATGAGCCTGGGCGGCATCGCCATCGCGATCGGCGCCACCGTCGACGCCGAGATCGTGATGATCGAGGCCTCGCACAAGAAGCTGGAGCACGCGCCCCCCGGCGCCGACCGCCGCGCGCTGCTGGCCGAGGCGGCGCGCGAGGTGACGCCGGCCATCTTCTTCTCGCTGCTCGTCATCGCGGTGGCGTTCCTGCCGGTGTTCACGCTCACCGGCCAGGCCGGGCGCCTCTTCCGCCCGCTCGCCTACACCAAGACGTTCGTCATGCTCTCGGCGGCGGTGCTCTCCATCACCTTCGCCCCGGCGCTGCGCGACCTGCTCCTCCGCGGCGAGATCCGCAGCGAGGCGCGCCACCCGCTCTCGCGCGCCATCGCCCGCGTCTACCGGCCGTTCGTGTTCGTGGCGCTGCGGAACCCCAAGTCGACCCTCGCCATCGGGCTCCTGGCGGTGCTCTCGGCGGTGCCGCTCGCGCTGCAGCTCGGCCACGAGTTCATGCCGCCCCTCGAGGAGGGCGACGTGCTCTACATGCCGACCACCTTCCCCAACCTCTCCATCGAGGAGGCCAAGCGGCAGCTGCAGCTCCAGGACCGCGTGTTCCGCGGCTTCCCGGAGGTGGCGAGCGTGTTCGGCAAGGCGGGCCGCGCCGAGACGGCCACCGACCCCGCCCCGCTCACCATGGTCGAGACCACGGTGCGCCTCAAGCCCGCCGCGGCCTGGCGCAAGCTCGAGCGCCGCCGCTGGTGGTCCGGCTGGGCGCCCTCGTGGCTCGCCCCCGCCCTGCGGCCGCTGTGGCCCGATCGCACCCGCATCACCTGGGAGGAGCTGACGGCCGAGATGAACCGGGCCATGCAGCTCCCCGGCTGGACCAACGCCTACACCATGCCCATCAAGGCGCGGATCGACATGCTCTCGACCGGCGTGCGCACCCCGGTCGGCGTCAAGATCATGGGCACCGACCTGGCCGAGATCGAGCGGGTGGGCGTCGCGCTCGAGGGGCTGCTCGCGTCGCTCCGCGGCACGCGCAGCGCCTTCTACGAGCGGAACGAGGGCGGGCTGTACCTCGACGTCGTGCCCGACCGCGACGCGCTCGCCCGCTACGGGCTCACCGTGGGCGACGTGCAGCGCACCGTCGAGGCGGCCATCGGCGGCGCGCCCGTCGGCGTCACGGTGGAGGGGCGGAACCGGTTCTCCATCAACGTGCGCTACCCGCAGCACCTCCGCGGCGACCTGGAGCGGCTCCGGAGCGTGCTCGTGCCCATCGGCGGGGCGGCGCCCTCCGGCAAGATGGGCGCGCTCGCGCCGCCGCGGGTGCCGGCGCTGCTGCTCGCGCAGATGGGCGGCGGGATGGGGGGCGGCGACGCGCCCGCCGGGCCGGTGAAGCGCCTGCCCCGGACCATCCCGGGCACCCTCTCCGACGCGCCGGCGCTGGAGTGGGACCAGGCCGTGAACCAGGCCGACCAGGGCACCCTGGCCGGCCTCGCCGGCGGCGCCGGGCGGCGGGCGCAGGCCTTCGTGCCGCTGGGGCAGGTGGCGGACGTGCGGATCGTGGGCGGCCCGCCCATGGTGCGCGACGAGGGCGGGCTCCTCGTCGGCTACGTCTACGTCGATCTCGACCCCGCGCGCGACGTGGGCGGGTACGTGGCCGAGGCGAAGCACGTCGTGCACGAGGCGCTCGAGCACGGCCGGCTCACGCTGCCGCAGGGGACCTTCCTGCGCTGGACCGGGCAGTACGAGGAGCTCGAGAAGATGGCGGAGCGGATGCGGCTCGTGCTCCCGGCCACGATCCTCATCATCGTGCTGCTGCTCTTCCTGCACTTCCGGAACTTCGTCGAGGTGCTGATCGTCCTCCTCTCCATCCCGTTCGCGCTGGTGGGGAGCGTGTGGCTCCTCTGGCTGCTCGACTACCGGCTCTCGACGGCGGTGTGGGTGGGGATCATCGCGCTCACCGGGCTGGCCGCCCAGACCGGCATCGTGATGATCGTCTACATCGACCACGCCTACGAGCGGCGGCGCAGGGCGGGCAAGATCCGCGACCTGTCCGACATCATCTGGGCGCACATGGAGGGCACGGTCCAGCGGGTCCGCCCGAAGCTCATGACCGTCGCCACCATGCTGGCGGGGCTCATCCCGCTGCTCTGGGCCACCGGCTCGGGCTCCGACGTCATGAAGCGCATCGCCGCGCCCATGGTGGGAGGCCTCCTCACCAGCGCCTTCCTCACCCTCGAGATCATCCCGGTCGTCTACACCTACTGGCGCCAGGAGCAGGTCCTCTGGGAGCGGCTCGAGGCGCTGGACGCGCGGCGGCTGGCGCGCCTGCGCTCCTTCACCCGCGTGCTCGGCACCGGCTGGGCGCTGGCGGCCGCGGTCGCGGTGGCGGCGCTCTACGTCGCGCTGCCGCGCCTCGCCTGGGCGGCGGCGCTGGCGCCGGCGGCGGCCTGCGTCGCGCTCGGCTCCTTCGCCTACCTGCGCGAGCGCCCCGCCGCGCGCCGCCTGGTGTGGCCACCCGCCTCGACCGCCGCCGGGCGCGCCGCCTAGGGGGTCTCGGAAGCGCGCACGCGCGCTTTGACGCCGCCGCCGCCTTTCGATAGAACCGCGCGCGACCCCATCGTCTAGAGGCCCAGGACGCAGCTCTCTCAGGGTTGAAACCGGGGTTCGAATCCCTGTGGGGTCAATCGGTTGCACGGCGGCGAGCGGGGAGGCACGCACAGCTCCCCACGCCGCCGCCGTTGCCCGCCGGGTGAGCCGAAGCTAGCGTCGCGCGCGCGTGTCGCCGCTCCTCGCCCTCGCGCTCGGGGTCCTGGCCGCCGGCGCCGCCGGCGCGGCGTGCTGGCTCGTCTGGCGCCGCTTCCGCCCCGCCCCGCGCCCCCTCCGGCGCGCGCCCCACCTCCGCCACCCGCTGGTCCTGGTGCACGGGCTCATGGGCTTCGACGCCGTCGAGGTGCGCGGCGTCCGGCACGACTACTTCCGCGGGCTGCCGGACCTCCTCGAGGCGCAGGGGTGCGCCGTCCACCGGCCCCGGGTGGCCGCCACCGGCTCGGTGGCCGCCCGCGCCGAGGCGCTCGCCGCCTGCGTCCGGGCCCTCCCCGACCGCAAGGTGAACATCCTCGCCCACTCCATGGGCGGCCTCGACGCGCGGTACGCGGTGAGCCGGCTCGGCCTCGGCGACCGGGTCGCCTCGCTCACCACCGTGGCGACGCCGCACCGCGGCACCCCGCTCGCCGACCTCGGCACCGAGGTCCTGGGCGAGCGCCTCGGCCTGCGCTGGGCCCTCACCCGCCTCGGCGTGGACGTGGACGGGTTCTACGAGGTCACCAGCGCCCGCACCGCCGCGCTCGGCGCCGCGGCCCCCGACGTGCCCGGGGTCGCCTACGGCTCGGTGGTCGGGGTGGCCGCCCGGCGCCGCGAGACGCACAAGCTCCTGCTGCCGGCGTGGGCGTACCTGCGCTCCGCCGCGGGGGCGAACGACGGCCTCGTCCCCGCCAGCTCGCAGCCCTGGGGCGAGGTCCTGGCCGAGATCGACGCCGACCACTTCGCCCAGATCGGCTGGTCGCGCCACTTCGACGCGCCCGCCTTCTACGAGCGGCTGCTGGGGGAGCTGCGCGGGAGGGGGTTCTAGGCGAGGACTCTTTGACAGCCGCGGCCCCGGCGGCTAGTTTCCGGCGCTCCGACCCCATCGTCTAGAGGCCCAGGACTCGGCCCTTTCAAGGCTGCAACCGGGGTTCGAATCCCCGTGGGGTCAACCTCTTCGTCGAGCGCCGCCGCGGCCCTTGACGAGCCGGACCCGGCGCGTGCGCTCCGCTAGGGCAGCCGGAACTGGATCCCCGCCCGGACGTTGTTCGCGACGCAGCCGCCCTCGACGCCGATCCAGGCGAGCTGCCACATCGTCCGGTACGGCTGCGGCAGCAGGCGCGCCACGGTCACGTGCAGGAGCAGCGTCCCCACGAAGTACCCGGTCACGGTGGCGGCGGCCGGGCGCCGGCCGAGGATCGGGTTGTTCTCCACGTATCTCGGGTCGGCGCTGATCCGCAGCGTCTGCGACATGTCGAGGAGATGGAGGGTGGCGCCGGCCGCCTCGATGACCGTGTCCTTCACGGTCCACGTGCTGGCCCGGGCCGGAGCGGCCACCAGCACCAGGAGTGACAGCAGCAGCCACCGCTGGGTCCGCTCGATCCTCATGCTCCCCCCTGGCGGATCTCGACTATCCGTCAACGCAGGGGAAGCCCCCCGCCGACCGACCGGGCGAACCGCCCGCTGGCGTCAGAAGATGGTGCTCCCCGGCGCCGACGGCAGCCGGGCGGCGCCCCCCGCCCCTTCACGGCATGGGGCCGAGCAACCTCGCGCGGGGCGCGCTCGCGCCGCCCACGGAAACCTGCCCGCCGGTCCGCGTCCGTGGTAGACGCCGGGGGCGATGACGCGACTCGTCTTCTGGCTCTGGATCGCGGGGATGGTCCTCGCGGTGGCGGTGCGGGTCCTCACCCGCAAGCGCAGGCGCCGGTGATCGCGCCCCGCACCCGCGCCCTCCTGGCGGCGCTCATCGGCTTCGGCCCCGGCCTGGCGTGGTTCGCCGCGGTGGCGGTGCGCTACCGCGCCAGCCCCGACCGCACGGCCGCGCTCGCGCTCGGCGCCCTGACCGCGCTCGGCGTGGTGGGCCTGTGCGGCGTCTTGCTCGCCTGGTTCCCCTACACGGTCGAGCGGCTCGGCTTCCGCCGCCTCGGGGCCTGGCTGCGGAGCTGGTGGGACGAGGACGCGCGGTAGAGGTCAGCCGGCCGTCGCGAGCCGCGCGAGCAGCTCCAGCGCCAGCTCCTCGCTCACCCGGCGGACCTCCTCGATCTCGGCCGGGGTGATCCGGTCCAGGTGGATCCCGCACGCCACGGTCACCACGCCGCGCGTCGCCGCCGCGAGCCGCGCCGCGATCTGCCGGGCCAGCTCGTCCTCCCGGTGGCCGAGGATGGCCAGGACGGAGGTGGTCGCGCCGGCGTCCGCCCGCGGCTGGCTCACCGCCACCGCGCCGACGTGGGGGCGGTCCCCGCCCGAGAGCGTCACCGCGAGGTCCGCGCCCAGCCGCACGGCGGTCAGGCGCAGGGCCACGCGCCCGCGCGCGAGCGCCAGCTCGATCACGGCGCCCTCCCGGCTCCGGCGCGCCGCCCGCCGCTCACGCCGCGTGCGACCGGGAGGCGAGCCGCGACATGAGCAGCACGTCGGTGCGCTCCTCCCACCCGAGGCGGCGCCAGAACGCGCGCGCGGCCGCGTTCGACGGCAGCACCATGAGGTGACACTTGTCGACACCCTCGCGCGCGAGCGCCTCCGCGGCCGCCAGCGCGAGCGCGCGCCCGAGGCCGCGGTGGCGGTGGGCGGGCGCGACCGCCAGGTGGTGGAGGAACCCGCGGCGGCCGTCGGTGCCGCAGAGGACGGCGCCGGCCAGCTCCGCCCCCACCTCGCAGACGAAGCTCAGCCCGGGGTTCCGGTCGAGGTAGCGGGTGATGGGCTCGCGCCGGTCGTCCGCGTCCCGCAGCACGATCCCCTCGCAGGAGCGCCACAGCGCCAGCGCGCGATCCACGTCGTCCGGGGCGAACTCGCGGACGCGCACCCGCGGCGGCCGCGGCGCGGGCGCCGCGCCCTCGCTCGCCGCCGCCCCGTCCGCCGCGAGGCGCTTCATCATGCAGACGGCGCTCGCCGGGCAGAGCGTCTTGAACTCCGGGCTCTCCCGCACCGGCCCGGGCACGTGCTCCCGCGCCACGCGCGCGAACCCGGCGCGCTCGAAGAACCCCTCGGCGGTGGTGGTGAGGAGGTAGACCTCGCGCACCCCCTTGGCGCTGGCCTCCGCCAGCACCCGGCGCGCGAGCTCGCCGCCGAGCCCCTCCCCGTGCCGCGAGGGGACGACGGCCAGGGAGCGGAGGAGCGCGTTCGTCCCGTACAGCTCGAGCCCGACGAACCCGACGAGCGCCTCGCCCGCGCGGGCCGTGGTGAAGCTCTGGTGAGGGGCGCCGACGTCGTCGGACGGCAGCCCGAGCGCCGCCAGGACGCGCCGGATCTCCCCGAGATCCCCGGCGGCGGCCGGGGCGAAGCGCAGCTGTTCCATCGGCCCAGCATACCGCGCCCGCGGCCGCAGGGTAGCGGTCGCCGCCGGGCGCGCCGGGCTTCCGGCTAGAACCGGCCGCCGAGGCGCACCGTACGGGCGGTGAGCACCGGGTAGCGCTCGGTGGTGTTGAGCCCGTCGGTGGCGGCCACGCCGCGCGAGTCTCCGAGCGCGTGCGCCGCGCCGAGCGCCCCGCCGATGAGGATGCCGGCACCGGCGCCGATGGCGATGTCGCGCCCGTAGTTGCCGTTCTCCAGGAGCCCGATGCCGACGCCGACGACCGCGCCGGCGAGGCCGCCGTAGAGCGCGCTCATGAGGATGGTGCCGCCGCCGGAGGCGTCGGTGGCGCCGACCGCCTCGCGCTCCACCGGGGCGAGCGGCGGGAGCGCCGCGAGCGCCGTGCGGCTCATGGCGGCGGGCGGCGCGCCCTCGTCACCGGCGCGCGCCGCCCCGGCGGCGGCGGAGAGGGCGAGGACGCAAAGGACCAGCGTGACGCGGTGCATGTTTCCCCCCAGTGCGCGCGAGGCGCGCTCGTCTGTAAGCTCGGGGCAGACCGGCGCGCGCGCAAGCGAGCGCGGGCGGGAGTCGGACGCCGGCCTCCCGAGGGGATGCGAGGGGACGGCGCCCGGCCGGCCGGGCGAGCGTCCGGGGCACGGCGCACGCCTTCCGGCGGAGCGGCGCCGTCAGCCCTCGCGCCAGGGCTCGGAAGCCCGCAGCGCGGCGACGATGGCCCGGGTGGAGGGGGAGCGGTTGAGCGTGTAGAAGTGGATGCCCGGCGCGCCCCGGCGCAGGAGGTCGGCGCACTGCAGGCCGGCGTACGCGACCCCGAGCTGCAGCGAGCCCTCGGCGTCCTCCCGGCGCACCTGCATCGCAGCGCGCAGCCGGGGCGGGATCTCCGCGCCGCACAGGGCCGTGAACCGCTCCACCTGCTCGACGGCCGTGAAGGGCATGATGCCCGGCAGCACCGGCAGGGCGATGCCGGCGGCGCGCGCGCGCTCGACGAACCGGAAGTAGTGGGCGTTGTGGAAGAAGAGCTGGGTGACGAGGAAGTCGGCGCCGGCGTCCACCTTGAGCTTCAGGTGGGCGAGGTCGCGCGCCAGGTCGCGCGTCTCGACGTGCCCCTCGGGGTACGCGGCCGCCCCGACGCAGAAGCTCCAGCGCGCCGGCTCCGCCCGGATGAACGCCACCAGCTCGCTCGCGTAGCGGAAGCCCTCGGGGTGCGGCTCGAAGACGCGCTGCCCGCGCGGCGGGTCCCCGCGCAGGGCGAGCACGTTCTGCACGCCCGCCGCCGCCAGCTCGTCCAGCACCTGCGCCAGCTCCTGGCGCGACGCGCCGGCGCAGGTGACGTGCGCCACCGTCTCCACCTCGCTCTCGCGCTTGAGCCGGGTGACGAGCTCGAGGGTCCGGGCGCGGGTCGAGCCGCCCGCGCCGTAGGTCACCGACACGAAGCCGGGCGCGAGCGGCCGGAGCGCCTCGACCGCCTCGAAGAGCTGGCGCACCCCGTCCTCGGTGCGGGGCGGGAAGAACTCGAACGAGAAGACGGGCTCGCCCCGCTCGCGCGCGAAGCGCAGGATGTCGGTGACCTTCACGCCGCGCAGGTTACCATCGCACCGCCATGAGCTCGACCCCGAAGCGGCCCCGCTACATCACGCCCGAGGGCTACCAGCGGATCGCGGCCGAGCACGACCGCATCTGGACCGAGCTGCGCCCCCGCGTGGTGGCCGAGGTCGAGGCGGCCGCGGCGCTGGGCGACCGCAGCGAGAACGCGGAGTACATCTACGGGAAGCGCAAGCTGCGCGAGCTCGATCGCCGGCTCCGGTTCCTCTCCACCCGCATGGACGAGCTCACGGTCGTCGACCCGCGCCCGCACCCCTCCGGCCGCGCCTACTTCGGCGCCTGGGTCACGGTCGAGGCGGAGGACGGCGAGGAGAGGCTGTACCGGCTGGTCGGCCCGGACGAGGCGGACGCCGGGCGCGGCCTGCTCAGCGTCGACGCGCCGCTCGGGCGAGCGCTCCTCGGGAAGGCGGAGGGGGACACCGTCCGGTTCGAGCGCCCCGCCGGCCGGGTGGAGATCACGGTCGTCGAGGTGCGCTGGACCGCGCGCTGATCCCCGGCCCCCCGCGCGCCATGCCGCGCTGCCGCTCGCCCGACGCCTCCCTAGCCTTGGGAGGTGAGGCTGCGGGGCACGAAGGCGCGGGTCGACGACGCCCTGGCGCGGCTGGCGGGCCCCGGGGTGCGGCACGTGCTCCGCCCCCTCTCGGAGCGCGGCCGCCTCCGGCCTGGACCGCTGGAGAGCGGGCGGCGGCTCCTCCTGGTTCAGCTCGACGGCGTCTCGCGGCGCCGGCTCGAGTGGGCGATGGACGCGGGCCACATGCCGTTCCTCGCCCGCCGGCTGCGGCGCGGGGAGAGCGGGCTCGCCAGCGCCCGCGGGGGCGTCCCCGCCTCGACCCCCGCCTTCCAGGCCGGCCTGCTCTACGGCGTCTCGCCCAGCGTCCCGGGCTTCGTCTGGTACGACCGCCGCAGCGGGCGCGAGATCCGGATGGACCGCGCCTCCGACGCCGCCGCCATCGAGGCGAGCCTCTCCGAGCGCCACCGCCCGCTCCTCGAGGGCGGGACGTCGTACTTCTCCATCTTCAGCGGCGGCGCCGCGCTCCCGCACTTCTGCCTCTCGGGGCTGGCCGGCGAGTACGGCCTGGAAGAGCTCGCCGGCGGCTTCTCCGGCTGGGACGCGCTGGCGAGCGCCCTCGTCCACACGGTCACGGCGGCGCGCACGGCGGGCCGGGCGGCGCACGAGCTGGCGCTGGGGCTGTGGCAGGGCGCCGCCTGGTCGCTCACGCTGGGGCGGCTGAAGCACGAGCCGCGCTTCCTCCTCCACCGGCTGCTGGTCGGGGCGCTCATGCGCGAGCTGGCGGTGGAGGGCATCCTCATCGACGTCGCCCGCGGCGTCCCGATCGTCTATTGCGACCTGCTCGGCTACGACGAGTTCGCGCACCGGCGCGGGCCCGACGCGCCCGAGGCCGTGTCCCAGCTCCGCTCCATGGACCTCGCGCTGGCCGCCGTCTACGCCGCCGCCGAGGCGGTGCCGTCGCTGCGCTACGACGTCTACGTCTTCTCCGACCACGGGCACGTCGCCACCAAGCCCTTCGAGTCGTTCACCGGCCTCTCCCTGCCCGAGTACCTGGCGCTCGCCGACGGCGGCGTGGCGGTGCCGCGGCGGCTCGGGGGCGAGGAGGCGGTCCGGCTGGCGCAGACGCGCGCCGTGCGGGCCGCGCTCTCCACCTGGCCCGCCGCGTTGCGCGTCCGCCTGGGCCGCGGCCTCGACCGACTGGAGCGGGGGGTCATCGGGCACGCCCTCGGGTTCGCCCGGCTGGACCGCGTCGTGACCGCGGAGGCGGGCGACCTCGCCCACGTCTACTTCACCGACGAGCGCGCCCCCATCGACCTCGAGGCGGTGCGGCGGCGCCACCCCGGGGTGCTCTCCGCGCTGCGCGAGTCGCGCGCGGTGGGGATCGTGGTGGCCCGCCAGGGCCGGCGCGGGGTGGCGCTCGCGCGGGGCGAGGAGCTCGACCTCGCGCTCCCGGCGGACGTGGCGCGGCTGCCGCACCCCGACCCGGCGCTGCTCGCCGGCTACCTGGCGGACCTCGTCTCCCTCCCGCACGCCGGCGACCTGGTCGTCCTCGGCTGGCGCGGCGAGGGGCAGGTCCCGGTGGCCTACGCCTGGGAGTTCGGCTCGCACGGCGGCGTGGCGCCCGAGGAGCTCGAGACCTTCTTCGTCCACCCGCCCGGCTGCGCCCTCCGCTTCGGCGACACCGTGCGCCCCGACGCCCTCTACCGGCTCTTCGACGAGGCCTACCGCACGCCGCGGCGCGCCCCCGGCCAGCGCGGCGCGGCGGCGGCGCGGCGCGGGAGCGCACCGTGAGGGTCCTGTCGTGGAACATCCACGGCATGCGCGGCCGGGACGGGCGCGCCGATCCGGAGCGGGTGGCCCTGGTCATCGAGGAGACGCGCGCCGACGTGGCCGGCCTGCAGGAGGTGGGCGCGCTGGGCGGGCCGGGCGAGCTGCTCGATCCGGCGGGGACGCTGGCCCGCCTCACCGGCCTCGCGCAGGCCTTCGGCCTCACCGAGCTGCGCGGCGGCTATCCCTACGGGAACTGCATCCTCTCGCGGCACCCCATCGCCGCCACCCGCAGCTACGACCTCTCGGTCCCGCGCCGGGAGAAGCGCGGCTGCCTGCGGGCCGACGTCGACCTCGGAGCGGGCGCGCTGCACGTCTTCAACGTCCACCTCGGGCTCGACCGGCGCGAGCGGCGGCGCCAGGCGGCGCAGCTCCTGTCGGCGGACATCCTGCGCGACACCGCGCTCGCCTACCCGCTCGTGCTGCTGGGCGACTTCAACGCGTGGTCGAGCCGGTCCGCCGTGCCGCGCTGGATCCGGCGCCAGCTCGCCGACGCGGCGCTCGCCGCCGGGAGCCCGCGCGCCACCTTCCCGTCGGCGTTCCCGCTGGTCCGCCTCGACCGGGCGTACGTGGGATCGGCGGTGCGCGTGCTCGGCTGCTCGGTGCACGACACCCGGCTCGCCCGCCTCGCCTCCGACCACCTGCCGGTCGTGGTGGACCTCGAGCTCGCGCCCGCGGCCCGCCGGCCCCCACCGGCCCGCCCCGTCGCCACCCAGGGGGTCACCACCGAAGTGCGTTAGCGCGTCGCGCCGGGCGTGCGCAGCTTGAGCGCCGGGCGGAGATCGAGGGGGTTCGGCATGGCGGACGGCGCGCGGCTCGACATCCAGGAGATCCTCGAAGGGCTGGGGCAGCGCGTCCAGGAGCGCCCCTACCCCATGCTCGCGCTCGGCGTGTTCGCGGGCTACGTGGCGGGAGGCGGGTTCTTCTCGAAGCTGACCCGGCCGATGGCGCGCGCGGCGCTGGGCGCCCTGCTCGTGCCGGGTGTCCGCGAGCGGCTCCGCGGGGTGGCGGCCGACCTGGGCGCGAGGGCGCCGGCCGCGCAGGCGTAGCTGAGGGCTCAAAACGAGGGGGAAGCCATGACGTGGAGCGACGTGTCGGATCTGCGCTGGAAGGACATCAAGAAGGCGGTGAAGGGGATGGACCGGGACGACGTGCTGCACCGCCTCGGCCTGGAGCAGCACACGCCGACGAGCGACTTCTTCACGGGGCTCGGGCTGTTCGCGGTGGGCGTGCTGGTGGGGGCCGGGCTGGGCGTGATGTTCGCGCCGAAGCCGGGCGCCGAGATGCGCAGCCAGCTCTCCGGGACGCTGCGGAGCCGCGGCAGCCGGATGGCGGACGAGCTGGGACAGCGCGTCGCCGGCGAGCACGGCGAGGGCGCGTCCTCGCGGATCTCCTAGGCCCGGCGCCGCTCAGGGGGCCGGAGGGGCCTCGTCCTCGCCGGGCGAGGCCCTCTCCTTGACGAGCGCGCCCAGCCGCGTCCAGAGCGCGTCGGTGCCGGTGCCCTCGACCGCCGAGCACGGCACGACGTCGTCCGGCGCGAGCGCGAGCGCCAGCGCCGCGCCGCGGGCGGCGGCGAAGCGTCGGCTCTTCGGGAGCTTGTCCATCTTGGTGGCGGCGACGAGCACGCGCCGGCCGTGCGCCTGCAGGAAGGCCAGCGCCTCGCGGTCGCTCTCGGGCGGCTCGTGCCGGGCGTCGACGATGAGCACCACCGCCACCAGCCGTTTGCGCTCCCGGAGGTAGTCCTCGATCATCGCCGCCCAGCGATCGCGCTCGGCCTGGGGGACCTTGGCGAAGCCGTAGCCGGGCAGATCGCACAGCGCCAGCGCGCGCGGGCGCGCCTTGGGCGAGTCCTGCCGCAGCACCTTGAAGAACTGGAGCGCCTGCGTCCGCCCCGGCGTGGCCGACACCCGCGCCAGCCCGGTGCGCCGGACGAGCGCGTTGAGGAGCGACGACTTCCCGACGTTGCTCCGGCCCACGAAGGCGATCTCGGGCCACGGCTCCAGGGGCCACTCGTCGCGCTTCGTGGCCGTCTTCACGAACTCGGCGGAGATCACCTTACCGGCCACGATTCACTCTCCGTGCCCGCGGCGACGGGCACCTTCGGCCGGCTCGCGGCCGTGGGCGATGAGCGGCAGCTTGTGCGCGTAGTCGAACCGGGTCAGGCTGGGCGCCGACTCGGTGTGGCAGGCCAGGCAGGTCTTCTCGCCGGGCTCGACGAGCCCGACCGCCCGGGCCAGCTCGCGGTCGCGCATGACGTAGGCCTGCGCGTACACCCGGCCCCCGCCGTGGCAGGTCTCGCAGCCGACCCCGCTCGCGCCCTTGTCGGCGTCGGGAGCGTGGCAGGAGGTGCACCGGCGATCCTGGCGCTGCGCCTCGGTGAGGCTGGCCGTCGCCCGCGCGTGCGGGCCGTCCTTCCAGGCCTCGTAGGCGGAGGGGTGGCAGGCCTTGCACGTCTCGGCGCCGATGAGGTCGGCGCCGGCGGCGAGCGCGGGCAGGAGGGCGGTCAGCGCGAGGGCTCGGAGCACGGGCGCGGGAGTATAATGCCTCATGCTCCTCCTCCGCCTCCTCGTCGCGCTCGCCGTCGTCTCCGGGGCCGCCCCCGCGCTCGCCTCCGGGCGCGGCTGGCAGGGCGTCACCCCCGGCGCGACCACCGAGTCCGAGGTGACCTCCCGCTTCGGGCCCCCCTCGACGCAGGGCAAGCTCTCCGGCCGCAACGCGCTCGTCTACAAGGGCGACCAGGCCATCTCCGGCACGCGCCAGGCGCAGTTCTTCGCGCGCGACGACGGGGTGGTGGTGGAGGTGGTCGTCTTCCCGGTGAACGCGCTCGACAAGGAGACGGTGGAGGGCACCTACGGCAAGCCGTCGCAGAAGGCCTTCACCGACGACTTCCGCACCGTGTGGATGTACAAGCCGACCGGGATCACCGTCTACTTCGGCAAGGAGGGGACGGTCGAGGCCATCAGCTTCAAGCCGCTCGCCGGGGAGAAGCCGGTGGCGGGCAAGGCCGCCCCGTCGCCCTAGGGCGGCGCGCGCGAGGGGTGGACGTGCGCGTCATCGGCCTCACCGGCGGCATCGCGAGCGGCAAGAGCACCTTCGCCGCGGAGCTGCGCGCGCTGGGCGCCCCGGTGGTGGACGCCGACCAGCTGGCGCGCGCCGCGGTCGCGCGGGGGTCGGCGGGCCTGGCGGCGGTGGTCGGCGCGTTCGGGGCGGAGGTCCTGGGCGAGGACGGCCAGCTCGACCGGCGGCGGATGGCGGCACGCGTCTTCTCCGACCCCGCCGCCCGGGCGCGGCTGGAGGCCATCGTCCACCCCACGGTGCGGGCGCTCTTCCGGAAGGAGCTGGCGCGCCTCGCCGCGCGCGGGGAGCCGCTCGCCTTCTACGACGTGCCGCTCCTCTACGAGGCGGGGCTCGAGCGCGAGGTGGAGCTGGTGGTGGTGGTGTGGACGCCGCGGGAGGTCCAGCTCCGGCGGCTGGCCGCGCGCGACGGCCTCTCGCGCCCGGAGGCCGAGGCCCGGCTCGCGGCGCAGACGCCGCTCGACGAGAAGGCGGCGCGCGCCGACGCGGTGGTGGCGAACGACGGCGCGCCGGCCGCCCTGGCGGGGAAGGCGGCGCGGCTGCTCTCGGATCTGCGGGCGGGCCTCACCCGAAGGCTTCCCAACGCGGCGGCGCCGCGCTATTGACCCTCGGCATGGGGGAGCGCGGGCAGGTCGTCCTCGTCACCGGCTGGCCAGGCTTCATCGGCCGGCGGCTGGTGCGCCGCCTGGCCGAGCGCCTCGACCCGTCGCGCGACCGGCTGGTGCTCTTCACCCGCCCGCCCCACGCCGCCGCCGCGCGGGCCGAGCTGGCGGCGCTCGGGATCGCCGGCGAGGTGCTCGAGGGCGACGTGGCCAAGATGCACCTCGGGCTGTCGGGCGAGGAGTACCGCCGCCTGGAGGGGCAGCTCACCTCCATCTGGCACCTCGCGGCCGTCTACGACCTCGGCGCCGACGCCGACACGCTCCGCGCCGTGAACCGGGAGGGCACGCGGCACGTGCTCGAGCTGGCCCGGGCGGCGGAGCGGCTGACGCGGCTGCACCACTTCTCCACCGCGTACGTGTCGGGCGACCGGCAGGGCGTGATCCTGGAGGAGGAGCTGGAGCACGGCCAGCGCTTCCACGACGCCTACGAGCGCTCGAAGTTCGAGGCCGAGCGCCTGGTGCGGCGCGCCATGCCGGAGCTGCCCGCCACCGTCTACCGCCCCAGCATCGTGGTGGGCGACTCCCGCACCGGCGAGGTGGATCGCTTCGACGGTCCGTACTACCTGGCCATCCTGCTCGTGGCCTCGCCGCTGGGCGTCCCCCTGCCGCTGCCGGGCGACGGGGTGGCCCCGCTCAACGTGGTGCCGGTCGACTTCGTGGTGGACGCCGCGCTCGCCATCGGCGCCCACCCGGCGGCGGTCGGGAAGACCGTCCACCTGGTCGATCCCTCCCCGCTCTCGGCGCGGACCGTCTACGAGCTCATCGCGGCCCGGGCCGGCAAGGCGCTCCCCTCCGTCACCCTGCCCCACCGCGCCGTCGAGGCGGTGCTGGGGCTGCCGCTCCTCGAGCGGCTGGTGCGCCCGCACCGCAACGCCATCCGGCTCGTGAACCACCTCGCCATCTACAACTGCCGCCACCAGCTCGAGCTGCTCGCCGGGACCGGGCTCTCCTGCCCGCCCATCACGAGCTACCTCGACCGCCTCATCGAGTTCGTGCGCGGCTACTACGCCGCGCCGCCGCGACCGCCGGCGCGGGACGAGCTCGAGGACCCGCTCGACCGCCCGCCCCGGTAGGCCGGCCGCGCCCCGCCGCGGCGCGAGGAGGACCCGTGAAGCCCCTCTCCGAGTTCAAGGCCGGCGACGTCTTCGAGCTCACGCGGAGCTGCGATCGCTACCGGCCCGTCTACTACGCGGCCGTCTCCGGCGACTTCAACCCCATCCACGTGGACCCGGAGATCGGGCGCCTGGCCGGCCAGGGTGGCGCCATCCTCCAGGGGATGTGCACCATGGCCTGGCTGGCCGAGGCTTGCCTGCGCTACTTCGGCGATCCGGGGCGCGTGACCGCGCTCTCGGCCCGCTTCGCCCGGCCGGTGAAGCCGGGCGACACCCTCCGCTTCGAGGGGCGCTGCGTCGCGGTCGAGGGGCGGCGGATCCGGGTGGCGGTGACCGCCACCAACCAGCGCGGCGAGGAGGTCCTCGCGCGCGCCCAGGCCGAGGCGCTCGTCGAGGAGGAGGCGCCGTGACGGGCCGCGCGCACGTGGGCCGCCGTTACGGTCCGTACCGCTACACGGTGGGCCTGGAGGAGATCCGCGACTTCGCCGTGACGGTGGCGGGCGGCGTGCCCGGCCGCGTGTTCGCCGGCGAGCCGCCGGAGCCCCCTCACCCGCTCTTCGTGGACGCGGCCGCCGCGCGCGCCTCGCGGCACGGGGGGATCATCGCGCCCCCCACCTTCTGCGTCCGCTTCGCCATGCAGCCGTTCGCGGAGGCCTGCGCCGACCCGGCGCTCGGCCTCGACCTGGTGCGGCTCGTCCACGGCGAGCAGGCCTTCACGTTCGGCGACCCGGTGCGGCCCGGGGACGTGATCGACACCTCGGGCGAGATCGCAGACCTCTCCGAGAAGGCCGGGATGACCTTCCTGACCGTGCGGACGGTCAGCGTGAACCAGCGCGGCCGGACGGTGGTCGAGGGGACCTGGACGGCGGTGGTGAGGCCGTAGGCCACCGCGGCGGCACGGCGCACCAGGACGGGCGTCCCGCGTCCTCGGGATGGTCCAGACACACCCTGAGTCACGCGCGCCGCGGCGCCGCGCCCGCGGGGCGCGGGCCGGGCGCGGCACGTCGCTCGCACCCTCGGCCGCCGGGCGACTCACGCCCGCCTGCGAGGAAACCATGACCCAGGACTCTTCCCCCGAAGGGGCCACCGCGGCGCGCGGCGCCCGCTTCTGCATCCTGGGCGTCGGGCCCCACCTCGTCGCGCTGGACGCCGGCGCGGTGCAGGAGATGTTCGTCCTGCCGCCCATCCACCGGCTGCCGGGCTCACGCCCGCACCAGCGCGGCGTGGCGGCGCTCCGGGCCGGGACCCTGCCCGCCGTCGATCTGCGCGTCTGCCTCGGCCTCCCCTCGGCCACGGCGGCGCTCGAGGAGCTCCTGCAGCTCCTCCGCGACCGCGAGCAGGATCACCTCCGCTGGCTCGCCGAGCTCACGGCCTCGGTGCGCGAGGACCGGGCGTTCGGGCTCGCCACCGACCCGCGCAAGTGCAAGTTCGGGCAGTGGTACTACGCGTTCCGCACGGACGACGCCGTGCTGCGCGGTGAGCTCGAGCGCTTCGAGAAGCCGCACGCCGCCATCCACGCGCTGGCGGACGAGGTGGCGGCGCTCCGGACCGGCGGGCGCGCCGAGGAGGCGCTCCAGGTGCTGGAGCGCGCGCGCCAGGGGCTCCTCGCCGAGCTGGTGCGGCTCTTCGAGCAGCTCCGTGACGTGGTGCGCGCGCAGCACCGGGAGATCGGCGTGGCCATCGCCGGCGGCGGCCGCTCGGCGGTCGCCATCGTCGACCGCGCGGAGGCGGTGACCGACCTGACGCTCGTGGAGGGCGACGACCCCCTCGAGGCCTCGCGGCTCGGCTCGGCCCTCGTGACCCGCACCGCGCGCTGGGCCGCGGCGAAGCAGCCGGTGTTCGTGCTCGACGCCGCCCGCCTCGCCGCGGGCGACTCCGGGCGCGCCTAGGCCGAGGCGGCGCGCGCCGGGCCGCCCCCGTCCCTACGCCTCGTCGTCCTCGCCCGTCCCGAGCAGCGCGCCCAGGCTCGGGCCGCCCGGCCCGGCGCCGAGCTTCCGCACCGCCTCCAGGTGGTGGATGAGCAGCGCGCGGTTGTCGCCGACGTTCAGGTTCTGCAGCTCGAGGGCGCCGATGCGGTCCTCGGGCGTGAAGGCCGGCTCCTCCACCCGCTCCATCGACAGCTTCTCGGGCGCGTAGCTCATGTACTCGGCCTTGGTGGCCACGATCGTCCAGTCGTCGCCGCGCCGCAGCTCGACCTTGACCGACCCGGTGACGGCCGGCGCCACCCAGCTCGTGAGCGCCCCGCGCAGCATGAGCGCCTCCGGGTCGAACCACTTGCCCTCGTAGAGGAGCCGGCCCAGGCGGCGGCCCAGGGTGAAGTAGAGGTCGAGCGTGTTCTCGTTGTGGATGGCGGACAGGAGCCGCTCGTAGCCGAGATGGAGGAGCGCCATCCCCGGCGCCTCGTAGATGCCCCGGCTCTTCGCGTCGATGACCCGGTTCTCGATCTGGTCGCTCATCCCGAGGCCGTGGCGCCCGCCGATGCGGTTCGCCTCCAGGAAGAGCTCGTAGGGCGACGAGAAGCGCTTGCCGTCGATCTCGACCGGCTGGCCCTGCTCCCAGCCGATGGTGATCTCCTCGGCGGGAATCTGCACCTCCGGCCGCCAGTGGGCGACGCCCATGATCGGGTGCACGATGCGCATGCTCGAGTCGAGCCGCTCGAGGTCCTTCGCCTCGTGGGTGGCGCCGAGGACGTTGGCATCGGTCGAGTACGCCTTCTCGGTCGCCATCTTGTAGGGCAGCCCGCGGCGCACGAGGTACTCGCTCATCTCCTTGCGGCCGCCGAAGGCGGTCACGAAGTTCTGGTCGAGCCACGGCTTGTAGATGCGCAGCTCGGGGTCGACGAGCAGGCCGTAGCGGTAGAACCGCTGGATGTCGTTGCCCTTGTGCGTCGAGCCGTCGCCGAAGACGTGGACGCCGTCCTCGCGCATGGCGCGCACGATGGCGGTGCCGGTCACGGCGCGGCCGAGCGGCGTGGTGTTGAAGTACTTCTTGCCGCCGGCGGAGAGGTGGAAGGCGCCGCACTGGATGGCGGTGATCCCCTCGCGCACCATCGCCTCGCGGCAGTCGACGAGCCGCGCCTTCACCGCGCCGTGCTGCAGCGCGATGGGCGGGATCTCGGCCGGGTTGGCCTCGTCCGGCTGCGCCAGGTCGGCGGTGTAGGCGTGGACCGCCATGCCCTGCTCGGACATCCAGGCCACGGCGCAGCGGGTGTCGAGGCCGCCGCTGAACGCGATGCCGATGGGCGTGCCCTTGGGAGGGAGCGACTTGTAGATCCGGCTCATGGGTGTGCGACCTAGCAGAAAAGCGCGCGCGGTTCCAGCGCGCCGGGGGCGGGGCGCGCCGGGCTAGCCGATCACGCCCTGCTGCAGGAGGTTCGCGAGGATGCGGGCGGTGTCGAGCCGGGGCAGCCCCGAGAGCGCGAACAGGTCCTCGTAGCTCACCGTCCCGTCGATCTGGGCCAGCAGGAAGCCGGCCCGGTGGTCGAGGGAGAGCCACGTGACCTCCTCCGGGCTGATGGCGAGCCGGGGGATGGCGCCGGGCGGGCCGAGCTTCGACTCGTAGAGCGCGATCAGGGTGGCCTCGTTGTGCGCCAGGTACTCGCGCGCCTCGGCGTGGGTCGGGTGGACCTTCAGCACGCGCTCGATGAGCTCGAGCGAGCCGGAGAAGTCGCCCAGCTCGAACAGCTCCCGGGCGCCCTGCAGCCAGACGTCGACCTCGCTCGGTCCCGCCGCCGCGGGCGCGGCGGAGCTCCGCGGGACGAGCGGGTAGACCCCGGACTGCTCCTCCACGCTCGCCAGGTCGAGCCCGCCGCCCTCCGAGATCACGACCGGCGCGGGCTCGGCCGCCTCCGCCTCCCACGGCGAGCGGGCGTAGTCCTCGAGCGTCGGGCGATCGGCGCGCGCCGGGGGCGCGTAGGCCTCGAGCGTGGTGCGCCTGGCGTGCGCGTCCGGATGGGCGAACGGGTCGCGCGGGCGGGGTGGCGCGGGCAGCGCCACCGGCGCGGCGGGCGCCCGCGCCCCGGGAGCCCGCCCGGCGGCGCGCGCCGGGGTGGCGGTGGCGGGCGCCGGGAGCGGCACCGCGCCGGCCGGGGGCGCCGCCGCGCCGCCCGGGGGAGCCTCGAGCAGCGCCAGGTACGACAGCGTCCGCTCCTCGCCCGGCGCGAGCGCCAGCGCCTCGCGCCAGCGCCGCTCCGCTGCGGCGAGGTCTCCGCGCGTGTAGGCACGGATCCCCTCCTCGATCAGCTCGGCGACGCTCACGCCCGGGGCCCTCCGGCCTCTCCGGCCAGCCCGCGGAAGAGCTGCAGCGTGCGCTCGAGCTGATCCTCCAGCGCCGACAGCTGGCCGGCGTCGCCCGCCTCCAGCGCCGCGCGCGTCCGCTGCACCACCGCCTCCGCGCGCGTCACCGCGTCCATCCCGAACCGGCTGCGGGCGAGCGCCGCCGTGACCGCCGGCACGAGCGCCTCGATCTCGTGGACCAGCCGCTCCGCCGCCGCGCGCCGCTGCGCCAGCTCGGCCGAGGCCTGCTTGCGCTCGAGCAGCGCGTCGCCGCTCTCGTCCAGGATCCGACGCAGCTCCTCCTCGCTCAGGCCCGAGGTGGCGGTGATCGTGATGGACTGGCGCTGCCCGGTCGCGAGGTCCTTCGCCGAGACGCCGACGATGCCGTCGGCGCTGATCTCGAAGGTGACCTCGATCTCCACCTCGCCGCGCCGGGCGGGCCGGATCCCGGTCAGCACGAACTCGCCCAGGAGCTCGTTGTCGGCCGCCTTCTCGGCGGCCCCCTGCAGGACCGCGATGCGGACCGAGTGCTGGTCGTCCTGCGAGGTGGTGAAGATGTGGGTCGCGGAGGTGGGCACGGTGGTGTTCTTCGCGATGATGGTCTGGAAGTAGCCGCCCACCACCATCAGCCCGAGATTCTGCGGCGTAACGTCGAGCAGGAGCACCTCCGGCCCGCTCGGCTGCGGGTGGGCGAGCGCGTGGGCCTGGATGGCCGCCCCGAGCGCCACCACCTCGTCGGGGTGGACGCCGCGCGACGGCTCCCGCCCGAAGAACTCGCGCACCGCCGCCTGCACCAGCGGCATGCGTGTCATCCCGCCCACCAGGATCACCTCGTCCACCTGGGCCGGCCGGACCCCGGCGTCCTCCAGGGTGCGCTTCGTCACCGCCACGCAGCGCGCGACGAGGTCGCGGGTGAGCTCCTCGAGCTGGTCGCGCTTGAGCTGCCGCTCGAGGTGCAGCGCCGGCTTCCCCTCGCCCCCGCCGAGCAGGAAGGGCAGGTGCACGCTCGCCGCCGGCGCGCTGGAGAGTTCGCACTTCGCGCGCTCGGCGGCGTCCTTGAGCCGCTGCAGGGCCATGGTGTCGGAGCGCAGATCCACGCCCAGGTGGTCCTGGGCGAAGCCGAAGATGAGCCACTCCATCACCCGGCGGTCGAAGTCCTCGCCGCCGAGGTAGGTGTCGCCGCCCACCGCCACCACGTCGTAGACGCTCCGGGCGATGTCCAGGACCGAGACGTCGAACGTCCCGCCCCCAAGGTCGAAGACCACCACCTTCTTCTCGACCGGACGCCCGAAGCCGTATGCCAGGGCCGCGCTGGTGGGCTCGTTGATGATGCGCAGCACCTCCAGCCCGGCGATGCGGCCGGCGTCCTTGGTGGCCTGCCGCTGGCCGTCGTTGAAGTAGGCCGGCACGGTCACTACCGCGCCCGCCACCGGGCCCCCGAAGAACGTCTCCGCGTCCGCCTTGAGCTCCGCCAGCACCAGCGCGGCGAGCTCCGGGACCGCCCACACGCGCTCGCCCATCCGCACCCGGACGTCGTTCCCGTCGGGGCCGGCCACGAGCTGGTAGGGCAGCGCCCGGCGCGCGTCCTCCACCTCGCGCGAGCCCCAGCGCCGCCCGATGAGCCGCTTGGCGGCGAAGACGGTGTGCTCGGCGTTGGTGATGGCCTGCCGCTTCGCGATGTGCCCCACCAGCCGCTTGCCGTTCCGCGCCACCGCCACCACCGAGGGGGTGAGCAGCTGGCCGGCGCGGTTGGGGATGAGGCGCGGCGCGCCGTCGACCACCGTCGCCACCGCCGAGTTGGTGGTGCCGAGGTCGATGCCGATGACGGGCCCCTCCGCGGCGGCGGTCATCCGAGGAAGCTCCAGCGCAGCTTCTTCATGAGCGCGCGCGCTCCCTCGAGCTCCGGGTCGAGCTCGAGCGCCCGCTCCAGCGCGCGCCGCGCCTCGCGCGGCTCGCCGGCGGCGTGCAGCGCGGCGCCCAGCGCCTCGAACGCGCGCGCGTCGCGCGGCCCCACACGCGCCGCCTGCTCGGCCAGCGCCCGCGCCTCGGCCGGCTGGCCCGCGGCCAGCGCCGCCCGCGAGGCGGCGATGGCGTAGCGCGGCGTGCCGGGGTCGAGCGCCGCCGCCTCGCGGAGCGCGGCCAGGCCGGCGCCGGGACGCCCCACCGCGTCGGCCGCCAGCCCCTGGTCGTACAGCTCGCGGGCGTGCTCGGCGCCGGCCCGGCGGCGCGCCTGCTCGGCCAGCGCGCGCGCCTCGGGGTGGCGGGGGTCGAGGCCGGTGGCGGTGAGGAGGTCGTTCGCGGCCTGGGTGAACTTCCCCTCCTCGAGCGCGCGCTTGCCGCGGGCGACGAGCTCCTGGACCCGCGCCGCCCGGGCCACCAGCGGGTTCGACCGGGCGAGCCGCGCCCGCCGCTCGCCGGCGCGCGCCTCGCCCTCGAGCCGGCGCGTCTCGAGGCGCGCGAACTCCTCGGGCGGCGCCGTGCGCCGGGCGTACTCGGCGCGGCGCCCCTCGTCGCAGAGGACGTCCCGGGCGGCCGTCAGGGCGCGGAAGATGCGCTCGACGCGCGGCAGGTAGGAGCCGAGCCGCCGCCCGGCGTGGCGGTCCGGGTGGAAGACCTTCGCGCGCTGGAGGTACGCCGCGCGCGCCTCCTCGGCCGGCGCGTTCCACCGGACGCCGAGCAGCGCCCAGTGGTCGAGCTCGCCCAGCTGGGCGTGCAGCCACAGGATCTCCTTCTTCAGCTCCAGCGGGAGATCCACGTCCTCGGCCAGCTCGGCCGGGGGGAAGACGAAGCTGGCGTAGCGGTCGGCGGGCACGGGGGTGGGCCGGTGTGCGCGCGCGGCTCGGCCTGCCCCGGAGATTACGGCCGCCCCACCCCACGGTCAATCCGGGGAGAGGAGCAGCTCGAGCAGCGCCTTCTGGGCGTGGAGGCGGTTCTCGGCCTCGTCGAAGACGGCCGACTGCGGCCCCTCCAGCACGTCCTCGGCGATCTCCTCGCCCCGGTGCGCCGGCAGGCAGTGCAGGACGATCGCGGCGCGGTCCGCCTCGGCCAGGAGCGCCCGGTCCACGATGAACCCGGCGAACCGGCGCTGCCGCTCCGCCGCCTCGGCCTCCTGGCCCATGCTGGCCCACACGTCGGTGTTCACCACCTGCGCGCCCCGGGCAGCCTCCCGCGGGGTGCGCACCACCGTCGCCTTGCCGGCGCAGCGGGCGACGAGCGCCGGGTCGGGGTCGTAGCCGGCCGGGCAGGCCAGCCGGAGGGTGAATCCGAGGACGGCGCACGCCTCCAGCCAGGAGTTGGCCATGTTGTTGCCGTCGCCGATCCAGGCCACCTGGAGGTCGGCGCGGCGCGGCGCGTCCGCGCCGAACCGCTCGCTCACGGTGAGCAGGTCGGCCAGGATCTGGCACGGGTGCGAGGCGTCGGTGAGCGCGTTCACCACCGGGACGCTCGCGTAGTGCGCCATCTCCTCGAGCTTGGCGTGCTCGAACGTGCGCACCACCAGCGCGTCGAGGTAGCGGGAGAGGACGCGGGCGGTGTCCTTGATGGGCTCGCCGCGGCCGAGCTGGGTGTCGCGCGGCGAGAGCATGACCGCGTCCGCGCCGAGCTGGTGCGCGCCCACCTGGAAGGACACCCGCGTCCGCGTGGAGGCCTTCTCGAACACGAGCCCGAGGGACATGCGCTCCAGCGGGCGCGGCCCGCCCTTGCCGAGCAGCTTCCACTCGGCGGCGCGCTCCAGGAGCTCGGCGAGCTCCTCGCGGGAGAGGTCGGTGATGCGCAGGAAGTCGCGCTTCTGTCGGGTGGGACCGGTCATGCCGAGGCCTTCTCCGGGGCGGCGGCCAGCGCGGCGGTGAAGCACGCGAGCGCCTCGTCCGCCTCGGCGGGGGTGAGCGTGAGCGCGGGCGCCATGCGGATGACGTCCTCGCCGATGGGGTTCACGAGCAGCCCGCGCTCGCGGCAGAGCCGGGCCACCTCCGGGGCGGCCACGCCCCGGAGCAGGGTGCCGAGCAGCATCCCGCGGCCGCGCACCTCGCGCACGCGGCCGGTCCGCGCCAGCGCCGCCAGGCCGTCGCGCAGGCGCTGCGCGACCGGGACGGACCGCGCCAGCACGCCGCCGTCCAGCTCGCGCAGCACCGCCAGCGCCACCGCGCAGGCGAGCGGGTTGCCGCCGAAGGTCGTGCCGTGGCTGCCGGCGGAGAGGTGCGTCCCCACCTCCTCGGTGGCGAGGAGCGCGCCGATGGGGAAGCCGCCGCCCAGCGCCTTGGCGCTCGACATGAGGTCGGGCACGACGCCGTCCCACTCGTGCGCCCACCAGCGGCCGGTGCGGCCGACGCCGGTCTGCACCTCGTCGAGGCAGAGCAGCGCCCCCGCCCGCCGCGTGAGCTCGCGCGCCGCGCGCAGGTAGCCCTCGGGCGCCGGGATGACGCCGGCCTCGCCCAGCACCGGCTCGACGATGAAGCCGGCGGTGCGGTCGGTCAACGCGGCCTCGAGCGCGGCGACGTCGCCGTAGGGCACGTGCCGCACGCCCGGCACCAGCGGCTCGAAGCCGTGCTGGTACTTCTCCTGCCCGCCGGCGGTGACCGTGAAGAGCGTCCGGCCGTGGAAGGAGTCCTTGCAGGCGACGATCTCGTGGCGCTCGGGGTGGCCGCGGTCGGCGTGGAACTTCCGCGCCAGCTTGAGCATCGCCTCGTTCGCCTCGGCGCCGCTGTTGCAGAAGAACGCGCGGCGCGCCCAGGGGACCTTGGCGAGGAGCGCCTCGGCCAGCTCGACCTGGCGCGCGATGGTGAAGTGGTTCGAGACGTGCCAGACGGTGCGCGCCTGCTCCTCGAGCGCCTTCACCAGCGCCGGGTGGCAGTGGCCGAGCGCGTCCACCGCCACGCCGCCGATGAAGTCGAGGTACTCCTTGCCGTCGGCGTCCCAGACGCGCACGCCCTGGCCGCGCACGATGGCGACGGGCTGGGGCCGGTAGTTGGGGGTGAGCGCCTTCTTCGCGCGCTCGGCGAACGCCTCGTTCTGCGTCATTCGGCGCCTATATCACAACCGGGCCGGCGTGGGGCGCGGCCGCGTCACAGGATGTAGCGCGAGAGATCCTCGTCGGCGAGCACGCTCGCCAGCCGCTCGCGCACGTACTTCGGGTCGATGGCGAGGCGCTGCCCGCGCTTCTCGGTGGCGTCGAAGCTGATCTCGTCGAGGAGGCGCTCCATGACCGTGTGCAGGCGGCGCGCCCCGATGTTCTCCATGCGCTCGTTCACCTCGGCCGCGATGCGCGCGACCTCCTCGATGGCCTCGCGCGAGATCTGCAGATCGACCCCCTCCGTGGCGAGGAGCGCCACGTACTGCTTCACCAGCGAGTTCTGCGGCTCCTCCAGGATCCGCACCAGATCCTCGCGGCGGAGCGGCTCCAGCTCCACGCGGATGGGGAAGCGCCCCTGCAGCTCCGGGATGAGGTCCGAGACCTTGGTGACGTGGAAGGCGCCGGCCGCGATGAAGAGCACGTGGTCGGTCTTCACCATCCCGTACTTCGTGTTGACGTTCGAGCCCTCCACGATGGGGAGGAGGTCGCGCTGCACGCCGCCGCGCGACACGTCCGGGCCGTGCCCGCCGTCGCGCCCGGCGATCTTGTCGATCTCGTCGATGAAGATGATGCCGGCGTTCTGCGCCCGGTCGAGCGCCTCGCGCGTCACCCGCTCCATGTCCACCATCCGCGAGGCCTCGTCCTCGGTGAGGACCCCCAGCGCCTCCTTCACCTTGAGGCGGCGCTTCCGCTTCTTCGGCCCGCCCCCCAGCATGGAGAGGATGGGGTTGTTGCCGAGCTGGCTCATCATGTCGTTGAGCCCCTGGGCCATGTCCTCCATCCCCGGGGCCATGATGGGCAGGAAGGGCGCCCCCTTCTCCGCCACCTCGACCTCGACGTCCTCCTCGTCGAGCGTGCCGGCGCGCAGCTGCGCCCGCGCCCGCTCCCGCCCGGCGGTGCCCTGCTGCGGCCGCTCCGGCTCGCCCTCCCCGCGCACCCGCTGCATCGCCCCGCGGAAGCCCAGGCCGAAGGCGCCGCCCCCGAAGCCGAGCGCGTCGAGCACCTTCTCCTCGGCCGCCTCGCGCGCCCGGCCGGCCAGGCGCTCCATCTCCTCCTCCTTGACGAGCTTCACCGCCGCCTCGACCAGGTCGCGCACCATCGAGTCCACGTCGCGCCCGACGTAGCCCACCTCGGTGAACTTGGAGGCCTCGACCTTCACGAAGGGCGCGCCGGCGAGCCGCGCCAGGCGGCGCGCGATCTCGGTCTTGCCCACCCCCGTCGGCCCGATCATGACGATGTTCTTGGGCAGGATCTCGTCCTTCAGGTCCGCCGCCACGTGCTGCCGCCGCCAGCGGTTGCGCAGCGCGATGGCGACCGCCCGCTTCGCGCTCGCCTGCCCGACGATGTAGCGGTCGAGCTCCGCGACGATCTCGCGCGGGGTGAGGTTCCGGGGATCCACGGCTAGAGCTCCTCGAACGAGAGCCGGTCGTTCGTGTAGATGCAGATCTCGGCGGCGAGCTTCATCGCCTCCTCCGCCACCGCGCGGGCCGGGAGCTGCGAGTGGGCGAGCAGCGCGCGCGCGGCGGCGAGCGCGTACGGCGCCCCCGACCCCACCGCCGCCACGCCCCCGCCCGGCACGACGTCCGGCTCGATGACGTCCCCCGCGCCGGAGAGCACGAAGGTGTGCTCCCGGTCCGCCACGATGAGGAGGGCCTCCAGCCGGCGCAGGAACCGGTCGGTGCGCCACTGCTTCGCGAGCTCCACCGCCGCCCGCGGCAGGGAGCGCGCGTGCTCCTTGAGCTTCTTCTCGAACAGCTCGAAGAGCTGGAAGGCGTCGGCGGTCGCCCCCGCGAAGCCGGCCAGCACCTGCCCCTCGGCCAGGCGCCGGACCTTCTTGGCGGTGGACTTCATGACGGTCTTGTCGAGGGTGACCTGGCCGTCGCCGGCCAGGACGACGCTCCCCTCGCGGCGGACGCACAGGACGGTGGTGCCGTGGAACATGCCGCAGGACGTAGCGCGAGGAGGGGGATGCGGCAAGGGCGATGGTGCGCGCGGACCCGAAGGCGGATGCGACCTTCGACCGCGACCTTCTACCGCGACCACCGACCATCGACCGTCGACCATCGACGTCCTGACGAGGGCCGAGCCCAGTGCCCACGGGCACCGCGTGCTCCACGCCGTGCCGGCCGGTGCCGCCCCGCGCCCGCGCGCGCACGAGGCGCCATCGCGGAGCGCCGCCCCAGGTGACCCGCTCGCCGGAACGCGCCCAGGGGACCCCACCGCGTCGAGGACTGACCGAAGCACCGCGGCGCGCAGGCGCCGCGGTGCGAGATTCCGCAGACGCGTCGTGAGGACCGCGGTGCGCGTTGGGGCCTCGGGGACCTCGGTGCGGCGCGGAGCGCGGGCGCCGACGCGCGCGCGGGCGCGGGGCGGCGGGGTTCCCTCGACGGCGACTTCGACCCGACCTCGACCTCGACCTCGACCGCGACCGCGACCGCGACCGCGAGCTACTTCGCCCGCGGGTGCGCCTGGTCGTAGACCTCGGCGAGGCGCTTCCAGTCGAGGTGGGTGTAGCGCTGGGTGGTCGAGAGCGAGGCGTGGCCCAGGAGCTCCTGGATGGCGCGCAGGTCGGCGCCGTTGCCGAGGAGGTGGGTGGCGAAGCAGTGGCGCAGGACGTGGGGGTGGACGTGGCGCGGGAGGCCGCTCGCCAGCACCGCGCGGGAGAGGCGGCGCGCCACCGAGCGCTGCGACAGGCGCCCGCCACGGTAGTTGAGGAACACGGCGCGGCGCGCGCGGGCGCCGTCCGGGCCCGCGGCGAGCACCGGGCGGCCCTCGTCCAGCCAGCGCGCCAGCGCCGCCCGCGCCGCGGAGCCGAACGGCACCACGCGCTCCTTGCTCCGCTTGCCGAACACGCGCACCAGTCCCTGGGCCAGATCCAGGTCCGGGAGATCGAGCCCCGTCAGCTCGGAGACGCGCAGGCCGCTCGCGTAGAGGAGCTCCAGGAAGGCGCGGTCGCGCAGCTCGAGCGGGGCCGCCAGCTTCGGCGACTCCACCAGCGCCGCCACCTCCTCCTCCGGCAGCACCTCCGGCAGCTTCTTCGGGCGCTTCGGGCTCGACACCGCCCGGGCCGGGTTCGACGGCGCGAGGCCCTCGCGGACGAGGAACTTGTAGAAGCTGCGCAGCGCCGAGAGCTTGCGGCCGATCGACACCGGCCCGCACTCCGCCGAGGCGTGCGCGATGAAGCCGCGCACCGCCGCCGGGGAGGAGGGCACGAGCGGGAGGCCCCGCCCCGCGAGGTAGGCCGCGTACTGGGCCAGGTCCGTCAGGTAGGCCTTCGCGGTGTGCGGCGAGCCGCGCCGCTCGCTCGTGAGGTGGGTGGCGAACCGCTGGAGCTCCAGCGGCTGGGCGGCGAGGTCGAGCGGCACCCCGCGATCGTGCCAGAGCGCGGCGGCGGCGCGAGTTTTCGGGCGCCCGCCCTCAGGGGAGCTCGGCCACGTACACGCCCGGCCGCTTCGGGTCCACCACGGCGTACCCGAGGCGGCGCGCGTCGCTCCCCAGGAACTGGACCGACCCCGGCAGCGCGTAGGTGTCGACCGCGGTGAGCTTCCCCGCCTCCCACACCGCCAGGTCGAGCGCGACGCGGTCCTTGCGCGCCCACGCCACGAGCAGCCGGTCCGGGCGGCCCGGGGCGAACTCGAAGCTCTTCACCCCCTCCGCCACGAGCTCGCCCTTCGCCGGGGCCGTCCCCCCGTCCGCGGCGCCCGCCGGCGCCGGGGCGCCCACCTCGACGCGGTAGAGGTCGCACGCCTCGCCCTCGCGGACGCAGGCGGTGCGGTAGTAGAGCCAGCGGCCGTCCGGGGAGAAGGAGAAGCCGAACACGCCCCGCGCCACCGTCCACGGCTGCGCGTCGCGGTCCGGGCGGAGCAGCCCCAGGTCCACCGAGTAGCCGCCCGCCGTCACGTGCTGCAGGAACGCCACCGCCCCGCCGCCCGCGGCGAGGTCGAAGTCGGAGACGTTGCGCGCCACCGGCCGCGGCTTCTGGTCGAGCCCCCCCAGGGTGAGCCGGCCGGTCCGGCCGCGCGGCTCGTAGTCCTCCAGCCAGGCGAGCCGCTCGCCGCGGGCGCTCCAGCGCGGCTCGCCCACCTTCTGCCCCAGCCTCCGCGGCGCACCCCCGGCGAGCGGGGCCACCCACAGGTCGCCCTGGCGGCCCGGCGCGGCGTCCGCCACGAAGGCGATCGCGTCGCCGCCGGGCGAGAACAGGAACGACTGCACGTCGCGCCCCAGCGCCGGGGAGGGGCGCGGGGCCCCGGGGCTCGCCAGCGTCAGCGCCTGGGCTGGACCCGCCGTGAAGGCGAAGTGCTCGCCGCCCCGGGCGAACGCGTAGTCCCGGACGGCGGCGGCCACCGGCGCGGCCGCCTGGCCGCTCACCGCCAGGAGCTCGCCCCCCGCCACCGCCGCGCGCCGCGCCAGGAGCGCCGCGCCCTCGCGGCCGCCGAACTCGAGGCTCGACACGCCCGCCGCGCCGGCCACCGGCTGGGGCGGGCCGTCGATGCCGGCCACGAAGAGCTGCCCCTGCGCCGCCCAGCCGACGCGCGAGCCGTCCCGGGCGAGCGCGTAGAAGGTGACGCCCTCGGCCAGCCGGCGTGGCGCCCCGCCCGACCAGATCCACAGCGCGCCGCGACCCCGCGGGTGGTCGTAGTCTCCGAGGGCGGCCAGGGCGTGCCCCTCGGCGCTCCAGCCGAACCCCGGCGGCAGGGTGGTGACCCCGCTCGCGACCTCGACCGCCGCGCCGCCCTGCGCCGGGACGACGGCGAGCGCGCAGGCGGCGGTCCCGGGGGGAAGGCTCCGGTCCGGGAGCTTCCGGCAGCCGTGCAGGTACGCGAGCTGCGCGCCGTCGGGCGAGGCGCGCAGCGCGAGCACCTCGCCCTCGACGAGGCGCCGGCCCCGCGAGGCGGGCGCCGCGGGGCGGGAGCACCCCGCCGCGAGGGCGACGCCGAGGAGGACCGCGATCAGGCGAGCCATGTGGCGAGCTCCTGGCGCGCGCGCGCGGCGTGCGCCTGCTTGCGGGCGGCCTTGCCGCGGTGGCGCCCCTCGAGCGGCGGGAACAGCGCGAAGACGACGTTGGTCGGCTGGTAGGGCGTCTCCGGCGGGTGGGCGGCGCCGGTGAGGTGCCGGTGGAGCGCGCCGAGCGCGGTGGCCGGAGGCGGGGGCCGGAACGGGCGACCCGCGAGCCGGTCCAGCACGGCCCGCGCGGCCAGGAGCCCGCAGGCGGTGGACTCGACGTACCCCTCGACGCCGGTGATCTGGCCGGCGAAGAACAGGTGCGGCCGCTCGCGGTGCGACAGGTCGGGCGCGAGCAGGCGCGGCGCCTCGATGAAGGTGTTGCGGTGAATCTGCCCCATGCGGACGAACTCGGCGCGGGCGAGGCCGGGCATGAGCTCCCGGAAGATGCGCCGCTGCGCGGGCCAGGTGAGCCGCGTCTGGAAGCCCACCAGGTTGTAGGCCGTCCCCGCCTCGTCCTCGCGGCGGAGCTGCGCCACCGCGAACGGGCGGCGCCCGGTGCGCGGGTCCTCGAGTCCCACCGGCTTCATCGGTCCGTAGGCGAGCACGTCCGGGCCGCGCTCGGCCATGACCTCGATGGGCAGGCAACCCTCGAAGTAGCTGGGCTCCTCGAAGGCGTGCGGCGCCACCTTCTCGCCGGCGAGGAGCGCCGCCACGAACGCGCGGTACTGCGGCTCGTCGAACGGGAGGTTGAGGTAGTCGGCGCCGCCGCCCTTGTCGTACCGCGACTTCGCGTAGGCGATGGCCGGGTCGATCGAGTCCGCCGCCACGATGGGGGCGATCGCGTCGTAGAAGTGGAGCCGCCCCCCGCACGCCTCCGCGATGGCCTCGGCGAGCGCGTCCCCGGTGAGCGGGCCGGTCGCGATCACGGTCGGTGCAGGTCCCTCCGGGAGCGCGGTCACCTCCTCGTGCGCCACCCGCACGAGCGGGTGCGCCGTGAGGCGCTCGGTCACCGCGGCGCTGAACCGCACCCGATCGACGGCCAGCGCGTCGCCCGCCGGGACCCGGGTGGCGTCGGCGGCGGCGAGCACGAGGCTGCCGAGCCGCCGCAGCTCCTCGTGCAGGAGCCCGACCGCGTTGTCGGGGTTGTCCGAGCGCAGGGAGTTCGAGCAGACGAGCTCGGCCAGCCCGTCGAGGTGGTGCGCCGGCGAGCGGCGCCCGGGCTTCATCTCGCGCAGGGTCACCGGGACGCCGGCGCGCGCCAGCTGCCACGCCGCCTCGCTGCCCGCGAGGCCGCCGCCCACCACCGTGACCCGCCGCTCGTCGCTCATGTCGCTCGCTCGCCTCCTCGGCACCCGCTCGCCCCTCGCGCGACCGGCCGAGGGTTGCCGCAGTGGGCCTCGTGGCCAGGTTGTAACCCAAGCGCGCGGGACCCGAGGGGTGGCGGGGTCGTTTCTTTCGTGGGGGTCGCCCCGCGCGCCCATTCACCGCGGATCCGATGGAGGCCGAGCGCCGTGCGAGCGAAGGAACTGGACGCCCTGAAGGACGACCTGCTGCGACGGCGCCGCACCATCCTGGAGACCGCGGAGCGGGCGCAGGAGGAGCTGGACGCGCTGCGCGGCGCCGAGCGCGACCCCGAGTTCGAGGAGGGGGCGCAGAGCGAGCACGAGCAGTACACGCTGGCGCTGCTGGGCGAGGCGCAGCGCAAGCAGGTCGCCATGATCGACGCCGCCCTGGCGCGCATCGCGCACGGGGAGTACGGCGTCTGCTTCGACTGCGGCACCGACATCGACCCGAAGCGGCTGCAGGTGCTGCCCTTCGCGCTGCTCTGCACCGACTGCGCGACCCGCCGCGAGCGCGGCACGGCGGCGGCGCTGCAAGGGCCGACGATCTGAGCGCGGGGCCGCGCCGCTACGCGTCGACCTCCTCGGGCACCGGCGGCGTCTCGGCGCCAGCGGGGGGCGTCGCGCCTTCGACCTGGCGACGGTAGTCGCACTCCTTGTTCGGGCAGGCGATGAAGGGGCCCGTCTTCTTGGAGAACTTCTCGAGCAGGTAGGCACTGCCGCAGGTCGGGCAGGCCTCGTTGCGCGGGCGGTCCCAGGAGACGAAGTCGCACTTCGGGTAGGAGGAGCAGCCGTAGAAGGTCTTGCCGCGCTTCGAGCGCCGCTCGCTGATGTAGCCGCCGCAGCCCTTCGGGCAGGTGACGCCGATCGAGATGGGCTTCGAGGTCTTGCACTCGGGGTACTTGGAGCAGGCGAGGAACCGCCCGAACCGGCCGCGCTTCACCACCATCGGCGCGCCGCAGGTGGGGCACTTCTCGTCGGTGGTGATCTCCTCCTCCTTCACCGGCGCGATCGAGCCGTCCTCACCCCGCTTGAAGTTCATCGTGTTGCGGCACTCCGGGTACCCGGAGCAGGCGAGGAACTCGCCCATGCGGCCCCACTTGATGACCATGGGCTTGCCGCACTTCTCGCAGACGAGGTCGGTCGCGATCTCCTGGCGCTTCACGTCGCGCATGGTGACCTCGGCCTTGGCGAGGTCCTCCTTGAACCCGGTGTAGAAGTCCTGCAGCACCGACTGCCACTGCGCGTTCCCCTCCTCGATCTCGTCGAGCTTCTCCTCCATGCCGGCGGTGAAGGCGACGTCCATCTCGTGGGGGAAGGCGCGCACCAGCTCGTCGGTGACCAGCAGGCCGAGCTCGGTCGGCTTGAAGTTGCGCTCGACCTTCTCGACGTAGGTCTTCTCCTGGATGGTGGAGAGGATGGCGGCGTAGGTCGAGGGGCGGCCGATGCCCCGCTCCTCCAGCTCCTTGATGAGCGACGACTCGTTGAAGCGGGGCGGCGGCTGGGTGAAGTGCTGCTCGGGGAGGAGCTTGCGGAGGTCGAGCGCCATGCCCGCCTCGAGCGGCGGCAGCAGGCGATCCTGGTTCTTCGACTTCTCGTCCGCGTCGCCCTCCCCCGCCGCCTCCGGCTGCGCGCCGGCCTCGTCCTCGGGGCGCTGCGCGCCGTAGACCGCCAGGTAGCCGGGGAACTTGAGGATGGAGCCGGTGGCGCGGAACACCGCCCGCCCCGCCGCGACGTCGGCGGTGGTCTGGTCGTACACGGCCGGCACCATCTGGCAGGCCACGAACCGGTTCCAGATGAGCTGGTAGAGCCGGAACATGTCGCGCTCGCCCATCTGCTCGAAGAACGGCTCGGTGCGCTCCGGCGTCCACTCGAGCGAGGTGGGGCGCACCGCCTCGTGCGCCTCCTGCGCCGACTTCTGCTTGGTCCGGTAGACGTTGGGCTCGTCCGGCAGGTGGTCCTTGCCGTAGGCCTGCGCGATGTGGCCGCGCACCGCGTCCACCGCCTCGGTCGAGAGCCGCACCGAGTCGGTGCGCATGTAGGTGATGAGGCCGATCGCGCCCTCGTCGCCGAGCTCGACCCCCTCGTAGAGGCGCTGCGCCAGGGTCATCGTCTTCTTGGCCGTGAAACCGAGGCGGTTGGCCGCCTCCTGCTGCAGCTTGGCGGTGGTGAAGGGCGGGGGCGGGTTGCGCCGGCGCTCCTTCTTCTCCACCGCCGCCACGACGAACTTCTCCCGCTCCAGCTCCTGCACCAGGGCGCGGGTGGTCTCGCCCTCCTTGAGGTCCGCCTTCTGGCCCGAGAGCTTCACCAGCTTGGCGCGGAACTCGGGGGGCAGCGCCGCGGCGAGCTCGGCCTCGAGCGACCAGTACTCCTCGGGGACGAAGGCCTGGATCTCGCGCTCGCGCTCCACCACGAGCCGCACCGCCACCGACTGCACGCGGCCGGCGGAGAGGCCGCGCCGCACCTTCTTCCAGAGGATGGGGCTGATCTGGTAGCCGACCAGCCGATCCAGGATGCGCCGCGCCTGCTGCGAGTCGAACCGGTTCTGGTCGAGCGCGAGCGGCTGCTCGATGGCCTTCTGGATCGCGTTCTTCGTGATCTCGTTGAAGAGCACGCGGCGGACGCGCTCGTCCCCGCCGGCGGCCCCCAGCTCCTCGGCGATGTGCCAGGCGATCGCCTCGCCCTCGCGATCGGGGTCGGTCGCGAGGAAGACGCGGTCGGCGTTCTTGGCCGCGCGCTTGATCTCGGAGAGGACCTTGGCCTTGCCCTTGATGACGTCGTAGGCCGGGGCGAACCCGTGCTCGATGTCGACGCCGATCTTCGACTTGGGGAGATCCTTCACGTGGCCGACCGACGCCTTCACGTCGAAGCCGCGCCCCAGGTACTTCTTGATGGTCTTCGCCTTGGCCGGCGACTCCACCACCACCAGGCTGGGCCCCGCGCCGCCCGCCTTGCGCGCGCCGGCCTTCGCGGCGGCGCCCTTGGCCGCGGCCGGGCCCTTCGCGGCGCGGGCGGGCGCCTTCCGCTTCGTCGTCGTCTTCTCGCTCTTGGCCTGGGTCGGCATCGTTTCCTTCGTCGGCGTCGTGGCGGCGCGCGGTCAGGCGCGGCGCAGGAAGAGGTTTCCGGGGCGCTGCTCGCACAGCCCCCGCAGCTCCAGCAGGAGCAGGGCGGAGAGGGCGGCCGCCGGCGGGACGCCGGCCGCGCGCGCCACCTCGTCGGCGTGCCGCGGGACGCGCCCGAGCGCGGCCAGCACGGTGGCCTCCTCGCCGCCCGCCTCCGCCCCGGCCGGCGCCGGCAGGAGCGAGAGCTGGCCGGAGAGCCCCAGCGCCTCGAGCAGGTCGCGCGCGCTCGCGGCCACCTTCGCACCCTGCCGGAGCAGCGCGAGCGGCCCGGCGGAGCCCTCGAGCCGCACGTCGCCCGGTACCGCGAACACCGGCACGCCCTGGCGGCGGGCCCAGGCCGCGGTGATGAGCGCGCCGCTCCGTTCCCCGGCGCGGACCACCAGCACCGCCTCGGAGAGGCCGCTCACGAGCCGGTTGCGCTTGGGGAACGTCCACCGATCCCCCCGCTGCCCGTCCTCGTACTCGGAGACGAGCGCGCCGCCGGAGGCGACGATGCGCTCGAAGAGCGGCCGGTGCCCCGCCGGGTAGGCGACGTCGAGGCCGGTGCCCAGCACGGCCAGCGTCCGCCCGCCCGCGTCGAGGGCGGCCTCGTGGGCGGCCCCGTCGATGCCCTCCGCCCCGCCGGACACGACGCAGACCCCGGCCCGGGCCAGGTCGCGCGCGATCTCGCGCGCCAGCTCGAGGCCGTACGGGTCGGGGTGGCGCATGCCGACCAGGGCGACGCGCCGCTCGGTGGGCGGCCCGAGGGAGCCGCGGACGCGCAGCCGCTCCGGCGGCTCGGGGATCGCGGCGAGCCGCGGCGGAAAGCCGTCGTCGCTCCGGTGCAGGGTCCACGCCGCGTCCATAGGGCGGGTCCCTATACTCGCCACCCCCGGTACGGTCAAGCGCGGCTCCCGGCGCCGCACCGGCAAAGCGCTGAAAATCTCGGGGAGTACGCGATCGCCTCGCGCGCGCGTCCGCGCGCACGCGAGGCGGCGAGGTCCTCACCTTCACGCGGAGCGGGCGAGCGCCCGCCCGGTGCCCGGCGGCGCGCGGGCCGGCTAGTCGCCGCCCGCGCCGGCCAGCGGGGCGGCCGCGGCGGCAGCGCGCATCTCGACGTGGTCGCCGACGTAGAGCTCGCGCAGGCTCCGCACCACCAGCGCCGACGACGAGGTCTGCTGGGCGTCCACCACCACCAGCGTGCCCACGTCCTCCACCGGCAGCGCCGCGTCGCGCGTGGGCGCGTTCGGGTCGCGGCCGTAGGGGTCGCCGGAGCGGACGACGGTGAAGACGTTCCCCTCCTCCACCCCGTCCTGGCGCCCCTTGTCGAGGAACACCATGTGGTGCTCGCCGATCTCGGAGACGAGCTGCTGCTGGGTGGCGACGATGACGCCGTCGAGCGCGTGCTGGTTCGGGCGCCGCTGCACCTGCTTCACGAACTTCTGGCTGAAGGGCGCGAGGAGCGCGCCGCGCTCGATCGGCTCGAAGGCCTGCGCGACCTCGAGCGTGACCGCCTTGTCGTCCACCGCCACCACCTTGCCGGCGCCCAGGATCACCGACTGGTAGCCGAAGAGCTCGCCCGTCTCCGGGTGGCGCACCGGGCGCTCGGTCCGGTAGAGGACGTAGGTCTCGCCGCGCTTCACCGGGGCCGCGGTGTTGAACCGTGCGTAGGCGCGGTCCTGCAGGCTGAGGAGCATCTTCTCCTCGAACGCGGCCACGATCGTGCCCGACTCGGCCAGCTCGCGGGGCGTGACGAAGCTGTCGCGGCGCGCGATGAGCCCCTTCGGCGGCACGTAGCCGATCTTGTACGGCCCCACCACGGCCACCTCGTCGCCCTCGCCGAGCTCCTGCGGCTTCTTCATGTCGGCGCGGGAGAGGTCCTCGAGCTCGCGCGGCGCCTCCAGGTCCTCCTCCGCCGGGGCCGGCGCGGCCTTCGCGACGTCGACGGGCTCGACCCGGCCGGGCGCCTGCTCCGCGGACGGGTAGAAGCGGAGCACGTTGCCCGGGTAGATGAAGTGCGGGTTCGTGATCTCCGGGTTGTAGGACCAGACCTTGGGCCAGTACCACGGGTTGTTGAGGAAGCGGCCGGAGAGGTCCCAGAGCGTGTCGCCCGGCTTCACCGTGTACGCGTCGTCCAGCGACGAGCGCGGCGCCGCGGCGGGCGCGGGCGCCGCGGCCACCGGCGCCGCCGGATCGCCCTCGAGCTGCGCCGCGGCCCGGCCCAGGTCGACGCCGGCCGGTTCGACGGGGTCGGCGGGAGGCTCGGCCAGCGCGGCGACCGGCAGCAGCACGGCGAGGAGGAGTCGAGAGGCGCTCATGGGGTACGGCTCCTGCCCCGGGCTCTGGCGCGCGCGCGAGCCGCGCGGCGTCCCGGGGAGACGCACCGGATGTTCCGGCACCGCTGCGGGCGAGTCAAGAAACACAGGGCGGTGAAGGTGCGATGAAGCCCACCTGCCGCCCGGTCCGCCCACGCTCGCGGCGGTGCGAGAAGAACGCGTCCGGCTCGCACGCCGTGCAGCGCCCGAGGACCTCGATCCGCTCGCGGCACAGCCCCGCCTGGCGCAGGACGATCTCGTTCGCGAGCCACAGGTCGAGCCGGGAGCCGCCCCCGCGCGGCTCGGCGACCCGGGCCCCCAGGTCCGCGCGGAACACCTGCGCCAGGTCCGGCGAGACCTCGTAGCAGCAGGGCCCGATCGCCGGGCCGATGGCGGCGAGCAGGTCGCCCGGCTGCGCGCCCGCCTCGCGCCCCAGCGCCGCGACGGCGCGCGCCGCCACGCGCGCGAGCGTCCCCCGCCAGCCGGCGTGGACCGCCACCACCGCCCCGGAGCGCGGGTCCCCGATGAGCACCGGCACGCAGTCCGCCACCGCCACGCAGGCGGCCAGCCCGGGCCGGACCGACACCACCGCGTCGGCCTCCTCGAGCGGCGGCCCGGGCTCGCGGGCCACGACGACGCGGTCGCCGTGCACCTGGCGGACGCGCGCGAACTCGAGGCCGGTGGCCTCCCGCAGCGCGCGCCAGTTCGCCTCGACCGCGGGCTCGGCGTCGCCCACCGCGCCGCCCAGGTTGAGGCTCTCCCATGGGGCGCCGGAGGTGCCGCCGCGCCGGGTCGTGAAGCCGTGCGGGAAGGCGGCGAGGAGCGCGCTCGACAGGAGTTCCATGCGAGTCCCTCCCATGCCGCCGGCGGCGCGCCGATGCAACCTCCACCCGCGCCGGCGCGGGGCCCGCGGGCGGGGCGGCGCCGGCCGCCCCTTGTGGCCGGGCCGCGGCCCCACTACGCTCCTGCGCTCCGCGATGCCCCACCCCCTCCGCTCCCGCATCGGCCGCAAGCTGCTCCTGGCGGTCGGGGTCCCCTCGCTGGCCGTCTCGCTCCTGGGCGTGCTCTGGGTGCGCTTCGAGACGCGCGAGGCGGCGCCGGGTCTGTGGGGGTTCGCCCTCGCGTTCCTGGGGCTGGTCGCGCTCGTCACGACGGTGGTGCACCTCGTCTCGGTGCGGCTCCTGGTGGAGCGGCCGCTGGCGCGCATCGTCGCGTCGCTGAAGCGCGCCGAGCAGGGGGACTTCCTCCTCCGGGCGCCGGTCGAGACGGAGGACGAGCTCGGCGAGCTCGCCAAGAGCTTCAACACCGCGCTCGCCGCCATCACCGACCTCCACTCGCAGCGCATCGAGGACGCGCGGTCGATGGAGTCCCTGCAGCGCGAGCTCGCGCTCAAGGCGCAGGTGGAGTCCCAGGCGCGGCTCCTCGACCAGGCGAACCAGCGGCTCGAGGTGCGCCTGCGCGAGCTGACGCTCCTCGCCGAGCTGGCGCGCGCCAGCGGCTCCACGCTCCGGCTCGACGACCTGCTCGCGCAGATCACCGCCCGCGTCGGCGGCGCGCTCGGATACGAGTCGTTCGCCCTCTTCCTGGCCGACGAGCGGACCGGCGAGCTGGTGGTGACGAGCACCTTCGGCGTGGACGCCCAGGTGAAGGGGACCCGCGTCCCTCCCGGCGAGGGGCTGGCGGGCCTCGCCGCCAGCGAGCGGCGGCTGGTGCTCGTCCGCGACACCCACGGCGACCCGCGCTTCCCGGTGCAGCGCTGGACCGGGGGCCAGCACGGCTCGGTGGCGGCGGTGCCGATGATCGCGCAGGACGCCTGCGTGGGCGCGCTCGACTTCTTCCGGCCCGCCCCGGACGCCTTCGGCGAGGACGAGCTCCGCTTCCTCGAGTCGGTCGCGGGCCAGCTCGCCATGGCGATCGCGAACGCCCGCCTCCACGAGCGGACGGTGGCGCTGTCCTTGACCGACTCGCTCACCGGGCTCCACAACCGCCGCAGCCTCTTCCAGCGGCTGGAGATGGAGCTCGAGCGGTCGCGCCGCTTCGGCCACGGCTGCGCCGTGGTCATGATCGACGTGGATCGGTTCCGGGAGCTCAACGAGGCGCGCGGGCGGCTCGCCGGCGATACCACCCTCAAGGCGGTGGGCGAGCTCCTGGCGGGGGCGCTGCGGCGCGTGGACGTGCTGGCGCGCGCCGGCGGCGAGGAGTTCGCGGCCGTGCTGCCGCGCGCCGACCGGGCGGCGGCGCTGGAGGTGGCGGAGAAGCTGCGGCGGCTGGTGGAGGAGGCGCCGCTCGAGCACCGCGCCGCCCTCCCCGGCGGCCGCGTCACGCTCTCGCTCGGCCTGGCGGTCTTCCCGGACGACGCCGACGACCTGGCGGCGCTCCTCGACTGCGCGGACGCGGCGCTCTTCGCCGCCAAGCAGGCCGGCCGCGACGCCGTGGTGGCCTACGCCCCCGGCATGCGCGACCGACCCGGCCGCCGGCGCGACGTGCGGGTCACGGGCCGCGTCGGGCCCTGAGGGTCTCGCTCCGCGCAGGCCAGGGCGCCATCGTCTTCATCCCCGCCGACAACCTGAGAGTGGCTTGCTGGGATCTCGACGCGGGCGCCGCGACGGCGCGGTACCGGCTCGTGAGCCGATCTCACGGACGGCGCCGCGGACGTGGGGTCGGCGCCTCGCCGGCGCCGCTCGCCGGACGGTGCCCTGGCTCATCGAGGCGGCGACTGCAGGACGGCCACGCACCTCTCGGCCGGCTGGGACGTGCCTAGGGCGACTTGTGGTGAATCATGAGGCGCAGCGGAGAGAGGGGTTGGGGAGAGGGGCCTCGCAACCCCGGCCGAGGCCCGGCCACGAGCCCCGCCCGCCCCGCGGGTGGTCACTTCCCCTCGCTCTCGCGCGCCTCGGCGGCGGCGACGGGCGCCGGCGTGAGCCGCGCCACGTTGCCCGCCTTGAGGCGCTGGAGCTCGAGCTCCGCCACCCGGAGCAGGCGCGAGCGCTCCTGCAGCGCCGCCTGGAGCCGCTGCGCCTCCTGGCCGCGCAGCTCGTCGCGGCGCGCCAGCTCCTCCTGGTAGCGCGCCTGCGCCTCCGCGAGCGCCCGGAGCGCGCGGGCGTCGGCCTCCTTGCGCTCGAGCTGCAGCTGCGCCCTCGCGCGCGCGGCCTCCTCGACCCGCGCCTCGGCCGCGCTCACCCGCTGGGCGGCGTCGCGCTCGGCGCGCGCCCTCCCCTCCTGCGCCTCGCGCAGCGCGGCCTCCAGGGCGCGCGCCCGGTCGAGGTGCTGCGCCTCGGCCGCCGCGAGCCGCCGCCCGGCCTCCTCGGCCGCGCCGGCCTGCTCGCCGGCGCGCGCCAGCGCAGCGTCGGCCGCGGCGCGCAGCGCCTGCTCCGCCTCGGCGCGCTCGCGCCCGGCCGCGGAGAGCGCCGCCTCCAGCTCCGCCGCGCGGCGCGCCAGGGCCTCGCCCCGCTGAGCCGCCTCGGCCCGCTCGGCCGCGCGCGCCGCCTGGGCGTCGCCCAGCCGCGCGTTCGCCTCGCCCAGCCGCGCCTCCAGCCGCTCGCGCGCTTCGCGCTGCCGCCCGAGCTCCGCCTCCAGCGCCTCGAGCCGCTTCTCGCGCGCCTCGAGCTCGGCCGCGTGCTGCTCGGCCGCGCCCTGCTCCCGCCGCTCGGACGAGGAGAGCGCCTCGGCCCGGGCCGCCAGCTCCTTCTGCAGCGCCTCCTCGCGGCGGGCGCGCTCGGCGGCGGCGGCCGCGAAGCGCCGGTCGAGCTCGGCGGCGGCCTCCGTCTTGCGCGCCAGCTCCTCCAGCAGCTCGCCCTCGCGGCGATCGCGCTCGGCCCCGAGCGCCTCGAGCTGCCGGCGCCAGCCCGCCTCGGCGTCGGCGCGCGCCTGGATCTCCTCGGTCAGCTCCGCCTCGACCCGCGCCCGCTCCAGCTCGCGCGCGGAGACGAGCGCGCGCGCCTGCTCGACCTCCGCCACCCGCGCACGGCCGTCGGCCAGCGCGTGCTCGAGCTCGCCCGAGAGCGCCTGCACCTGCTCGCGCAGCTCCGCCCCCGCGCGCTCCGCCTCGCCGAGCGAGGCCGACAGCGCCTCCGCGCGGCCGGCCGCCTCGGCCTGCCCCGCGGTCAGCGCGGCCTCGCGGGCGGCGGCGGCCGCGAGCACCTCCGCGTGGCCCGCCGCCGCGCGCTCCGCCCCGGCGCGCGCCTCGCCCAGCTCGGCCTCGGCCCGCCGCGCGCGCTCGTCGAGCTCCGCCACGCGCCGCTCGGCCTCGCGCGACAGGGCGTCGAGCGCCACGCGGGCGTCGTCGAGGTCGCGCGCCAGCGCCTCGCGCTGCCCGGTCAGGGCCGCCTCGCGCTCCGCCGCCGCCTGCGCGGCCGCAGCGGCCGCGCGGCCAGCGCGCTCGCCCGACTCCAGCGCGGCCGCGAGCTGCGCGGACAGCTCGCCCTCGCGGGCGCGCCCGAGTCGCTGCACCTCGGCCAGCGCCGCGCCGGTGCTCGCCGCCTCGGCCCGCGCCTGGTCGCGCTCGCCGGTGAGCCGCGCCTCGCGCTCGGCCGCCCCGCCGCGCGCCGCGGCGAGCTCCTCCTCGAGCCCGGCCGTCCGCGCCGCCGCCGCCTCCAGGGCGCGGGAGCGCTCCTCCTCCACCCGCGCCGCGTCCGCCCGCGCCTGGTCGAGGAGCTGGGTGAGGCTCGACATCTCGGCCCGGGCGCCCTCCACCGTCTCGGCCAGCCCGCGCGCGCGCGCCGCGCTCTCCTCGGCCTCGGCCGCGAGCCGCTCGCGCTCGGCGAGCGCCGCCCCGAGCTGCCCCGCCAGGTCCTCGCCCCGCGCCTCCGCGGCGGCGAGCCGCTCGGCGCGCTCCCGCGCCTGCGCCTCCAGCCCGTCGATGAAGGCCGCCCGCTCGGCCAGCCGCGCCTCGCGCTCCTCCACCGCCCGGCGGAGCGCCCCGCCGTCGGCCCGCGCGCGCTCCAGCTCCTCGCGCGTCCCAGCGAGCGCCCCGGCGGCGTCGTCCAGGCGCCGCGCCAGCGCCGCCTCGGCCTCCGCGGCGCGCCGGCGCTCGTCGGCCAGCCCCGCCTCGAGCGCGTCGGCCCGGCCTCGCGCCGCCGCCAGCTCCGCCGCGCGCCGCTCGCCGTCGGCCCGGGCCTCCTCGGCGGCGGCCGCCCGCGCGGCGGCGGCCTCGGCCAGCTCCGCCCGCAGCGCCGCGCCCTCCTCGGCGCGGGCCGCGGCGGCGGCCTCCAGCTCGCCCTCGAGCGCGCCCTGCCGCTCGAGCCGCTCCTGCAGCTCGCGCGAGAGCTCGTCCTCGCGCGCGCGCGCGACGTCCCGGAACCCGCGGTACTCGCCGTCGAGGAGCGCGAGCCGGCCGTCGCGCTCCGCCAGCGCCGCCTCGCCCTCGGCGAGCCGGGCGCCGAGCGCCGCGGCCGCCTCGCTCGCGGCCCTGCGCGCGTCCTCGAGCTCCCGGGCCGCGGCGCCGAGCTGCTGCTCGAGCCCGCGCCGCGCCTCGGCCGCCTCCTCCGCGGCGGCGCGGCCGCGCTCCTCGGCCGCCGCCAGGCGATCCGCGAGCTCCGCCGCCCGCGCCTCGGCCCCGGAGAGCTGGGCCGCGTGATCCGCCGCCGCGCGCTGCGCCGCGGCGCGGGCCTCCTCGAGCTCGGCCGCGAGCGCGCGCTGCGCCGCCCCCGCCGCCTCCAGCGCGGCCTGGTGCCGGCGCGCGTCGGCCTCGGCCGCGTCGAGCTCGGCGGCGCGGCGCCGCTCCAGCTCGGAGAGCGCGGCCTCGCGCCCCGACGCCAGCTCCTGCAGCTCCTGCTCGCGCGCGTCGAACCGCTCCGCCTCCGCCTGGAGCCGCCGCTCCAGCCGCGCGATCTCCTCCGAGGCGCCGTCGAGCGCCCGGCGGCGCTTCCCCAGATCCTCGTCGCGCAGGCGCAGCTCGCGCTCGAGCTCGTGGATCTTGCGCTCGTGGGCCGCCACCACCTCGATGAGGTCCTTCTCCTGGCCGAACTTCTCCAGCAGGAGCCCTTCGATGGAGGCGCCGTGCTCGCGCTCCTTCTCCACGAAGAGGTCGCGCGCCTCCGCCAGGCGGCGCAGGAGGTCCTCCACCTGCAGGCGGACGCCCTGGAGCTCCACGTCCTTCTCGTGGAGCCGGTCGTCGGCCTGGGCGAGGTCGCGCTCACGCGCCTCCCACAGCTCCGCCACGCGGGCGATCTGCGCCTCGCGCGCGCGGAGGTCCTCGCGCAGCACCTCCAGCTTGCCCTCGGGGGTCGCGAGGAGCTGGCGCGAGGGCGGCGGCCGCGGCCGGCGCGCCTCGGCGAGGAGGTCGGCGCGGCGCTCCGAGATGGAGCGGAAGGTGCGCTCGAGGAAGAGCCGGTCCTCGTCCCCCACCGCGCTCCGGCGCGCGCGGCGCGGCACGGGGGGCGGCGCGGGGGCGGCCGGCGCCGAGGCGAGCGGCGCGGGGGGCTCGCCCGGCCGCACCTCGGTCGGACCCTCGTCCACGATGGCGTCGTCCGCCGACTCGAGGGACGCGCTCATGACGAGCAGGTTCGACACGAGCTGGCGGAGCGCCCCGGTGTCGAGCGGCATGCCCAGGTAGCCGTTCGCCGCGGCGGGGGTGCGCGCGTGCTCCTCCAGGGCCTCGTGCGAGGCGTCGGACGAGTAGAGCACCACCGGCAGGCCGGGCCGATCGCGGCGCAGGCGCCCGCACAGCGCGAAGCCCGAGGCGTCCGGGAGCTCAGCCCGGGTGAGCACGAGGTCGGGCCGCCGCGCGGCGATCTCCCGCGCCCCGTCCGCGGCGCTCGCGGCGACGGAGGTCTGGTGCCCGTCGTCGTGGAAGAGCGAGGCGAGCGAGAGCGCGAAGCTGCTGTCCGGCTCGACGATGAGGACGCGCTTGGGTTCCATGAGGGGCCTGGGGCGGGGAGTCTAACCCCCATCTCCCGCGGCAATCTAGGCACGGAGGCGCACCGTCACCTTCCCGCCGAGCAGCCGCTCCATGCGGCGCGCCCGGCCGGGGTCGAGCAGCCCGGGATCACGCGCTCCGACATCCCCGCCGCCCCGCGCGGGTCGCGCCGATCACACCCCCGCGCCCGCGAGGACGTCCGCGAGGCGCGGCCGCGCCTTCTCGAGATCCGCCTCGTGCTTCAGCACGAGCGCGAGCGTCTCCGACACGACCCGCTCGTCGAGGGTCTCGGCCCCGAGCAGCGCGAGCGCCCGCGCCCAGTCGAGCGTCTCGGCGATGGAGGGCGCCTTCTTCAGGTCGAGCTGGCGCAGCTTCGCCACCGCCGCCACGGCCTGGCGCGCCAGCGCCTCGCCCACCTCTGGCGCGCGCGCCCGCACGATGGCGAGCTCGCGCGCCTGGGTCGGGAAGTCGAGGTGCAGGTGCAGGCAGCGCCGCCGCAGGGCGTCGGACAGCTCGCGCGCCGCGTTGGAGGTCAGCACCACCCGCGGCGGCGCCGCCGCGCGGAAGGTGCCGAGCTCGGGGATCGTGACCGCGTAGTCCGACAGCACCTCGAGCAGGAACGCCTCCAGCTCGGGATCGGCCTTGTCGATCTCGTCCACCAGGAGCAGCGCCGGGTCGGCGCTCGTCACCGCCTCGAGGATGGGGCGGGGCAAGAGGAAGCGCCGGCTGAAGAAGACGTCCCCCTGGGCGGCGATGCGGTCGGCGGCCTCGGCGAGCGTCGTCGCGCCCTGGAGCGCCGCCCCCACCTGATCGCGGAGGAGCTGGGTGTAGAGGAGCTGCTTCGCGTACTCCCACTCGTAGATGGCCTGGGTGGCGTCGAGCCCCTCGTAGCACTGCAGCCGGATGAGGCGCCGCCCCGAGGCGGCCGCGAAGGCGCGGGCGAGCTCGGTCTTGCCGACGCCCGCCGGGCCCTCGACCAGGATCGGCTTCGCCAGCCGCTCGGCGAGGAAGACCGCGCCCGCGATCTCGCGCGAGGGGAGGTAGCCCGCCGCCGTCAGCGCCTGCGCGACCTCGTCCGGGGTGTGGAACATCGCGCCAATGTAATGGGAGCGGGAGCGGGTGGGCACGCCGCCGGAGAGCCGAAGTGCGTCGACATGCCGCACCCTTACGCGATACGTCAGAAACCTGACACCGTCCGAGATGGGTCACGGACGGCGGGTGCATGCAGACCCCGGTCTCGGCGATGACCCATGATTTACAGCCTCGTCCCGAGAGTGAAACGAGCAAGCGGCCGATTTTTCTCACAGGCGAATCGACCAGGGTTTCGGCACGCCACTTGAAGAGTACCCGAGACGAGTCCTACCGGAGACCGACCAAGGTGACCCCGCCTCGAAACTCCAGCCTCAAACTCGATTCGCGGGACGCCAGCTCCTCCTTCACTTCCAAGTCGATCGTGGTCGGATGATCGACTCCCCCCACCGTGGGGAGCCCCAGCGAGGGCAAGCCACGGAGTTCAAATAGGGCGCCCCGCGCCCAGAGCTGATGAGGCCGCGAAAGCGGCCTCTCGCTTTTTGTGGGGAGCGCGCTACGCCGCGGCGCGGACGGGCTCGTCCGCGACCGGCGCCGAGGCCGGCGCGGCCGCGGCACCGTCGACCGGCAGCGCCCAGGCCGCGGCGACCGCGCCGAGGCGGAGCACCGCGCCCCCCACCAGCAGCGAGCGGAGCGGCCAGCCGCCCGCCGCGTCGGCGAGCGCGCCCCCGGCCGCCGAGGTGAGGGCGAAGGCGGCGCCGCCCGCCCCGGCGACGGCGGCCAGGTAGAACGGGCGCTCGCGCGCCGGCGCGACCTGGAGCGGCAGCGCGAAGCTCGCCACGCCCTGCCCGCCCAGCAGCACGCCGCCGAGCGCGGTCTCGAGCGCGAGCGGCCAGAGCCGCCCCGGCCCGCTCGCGATCCACGCCCACGGCGAGACCGCCAGGCCCGCCGAACAGACGAGCAGCACCCGGCGCGCGCCCGCACGGTCGACGAGGCGGCCCCAGCCGGCGGCGCTCGCGATCTTGGCCGCCGCGAGGCCGGCGCCCTGCGCGGCCAGGAGCGCGTAGCCGGTGCCGAGGTCGCGGAGCAGGTAGAGCCCGAAGAACGGGGCCGAGAGCCCGCAGGCGCCGTTCCAGGCGACGGCATAGGCGAGCACGCGGCGCGCCCTGGGGTCGCGGAGCGGGCGCACCGCCGCGGCGAACATCCAGCGCGCCGGCTCGCGCCGGGCCGGGCCGGCGTGCTGCCGCGCCATGAGCGCCACGCTGGCGGCGCCGGCCACGCAGGCGAGGAGCGCCAGGAGCTGCAGCACCAGCCCGGCCCCGTCGCCCCGGCCGCCGCGGTCGAGCGCGAGGCCGGCCAGGAGCGCGCACGCGCCGCCCGCCACCGTGCAGAGGGCGGTGCGCCGCCCGAAGTAGCGGCCCCGCGCCCGGGCCGGCACGAGCTCGCCCATCCAGGCGTTCCAGGCGTTGTTGGCGACGATGCCCAGCCCGTGGTGCGCGCCGGCCGCGACGAGCAGGAGCGCGCGGCGGCCGTCCGGGCCGAGCGGCAGGAGCGGCAGGAGCGCCAGCGGGAGGAAGGCCTGGCGCGAGAGGGCGATCGCCGCGAGCGCGGTGCGGCGGTGGCCGAAGCGCGCGGTGAGGAAGGCGCCGGCGAGCTGGAGCACCTGCGCCACCACCGGCAGCGCGCCGACGAGCCCCACCAGCTTCGCGCTCATGCCGAGGTGGAGCGCCCACCCGGTGAGCGCCGCCCCGCCGCAGCAGGCGCTCACCACCTCGGCCGCAGCGCCCTCGGCGGTGCAGGCCGCGAGCGAGGTGCGCAGCCGGGAGGGCGGGCGGTGGTGGAGGGACCGATGAGGGGAGGCCACGGCGTCTCGCCGCGGAACTTACCAGCGGCCGGGACGGCGCCTCAACGTGGGGAGATATCGCCGGACGGGCCCCGGGGTCGGTCAGCGGCGCAGGTCGATGCGGACGTGCAGCGGGCCGCCCTCCACCTCGCCGACCGAGACGTAGGTGCCGCTCGCTGTGCGCGTGAACTGCAAGGTCGCGCGCGCCGGGCCGATCGCGAGCCGGTGGAGCGTGAGGTGGTCGAGCCAGTCCGGCAGCGCCGGCGAGGCGATGTGCAGGGTCCGCCGCGGCGCGTCGGGGAAGATCCCGAGGCAGGCGCGGACGAGCAGGAAGATCGCGCCGCTCGACCACGCCTGGGGCGAGCAGGCGACCGGGTAGTGCACGGGGAACTGCCCCGCGTCGCGCTCGAGCCCGCAGAAGAGCTCCGGCAGCCGGAGGTGGCGGAAGTGCTGGAGGGCCGCCCAGAGCCCGTCCAGCACCTGGCCGGCGCCGCGCGTCTCGCCGTAGCAGGCCATGCCCATGGCGGCGAGCGAGTTGTCGTGCGGCCAGACCGTGCCGTCGTGGTAGCTGAGCGGGTTGTAGGCGCCCTGGCCCTTGGCGAGCGTCCGGATGCCCCAGCCGCTCCACATGGCGGGCGCGAGGAGCGAGGCCGTCACCTGGTGCGCCCGCCCCGCGGGCGCGGCCCGGGAGAAGAGGAGGTGGCCGGGGTTGGAGGTGACCGCGTCCACCTGCCGGCCGGCGCCGTCGAGCGCGAGGGCGTAGGTCTCGGGGCCCGGCATCCAGAACCGTGCGTCGACCTGCGCCGCGAGCGCGTCGGCCGCGGCGCGGAGCCGCTCCGCCTCGCCCTCCCGTCCGGCCGCCGCGAGCAGGTCCGCCATCCGGCGGCGCGCGTCGACGGCGTACCCCTGGACCTCCACCAGCGCGATGGGAGGATCGGCCGGGCGCCCGCTCGCGAACGGGACGCCGTCGTGGCTGTCCTTCCAGCCCTGGTTGCGCAGCCCCTTGCGCGTCCGCCGCTCGTAGGCGAGCAGGCCGTCCGGCCCGGACTGGCGCTCCAGCCAGCCGAGCGCCCGCTCGGCGGCGGGGAGGAGCTCGGCCAGCGTCTGCTGGTCGTCCGTCCAGAGCACGTACTCGGAGAGCAGGACGAGGAAGAGCGGCGTCGCGTCGACGGAGCCGTAGTAGGGCGTGTGCGGCACCTCGCCCGCCCGCGCCATCTCGCCGAACCGGATCTCGTGCGGGATCTTGCCCGGCTCCTCGTCGCGCTCGGGGTCGTCCTGCGTGCCCTGCAGCCGCGCCAGGAACCGGAGCGCCTGCCGCGCGACCTCCGGCGTCGAGAGCAGCGCCTGGAAGCCGGTGATGAGGGCGTCGCGGCCGAAGGGGCAGGTGTACCAGGGGATGCCGGCCGAGATGACCGGCTGGTCGTCGTGGAAGACCTGCAGCGCCTTCAGATCCGCCACCGCCTGCACCAGCGCGCGGTCGAAGACCGCGTTGCTGGAGCTGAACCCGGTGCAGCGCTCGGCCCACTCGGCGTAGGCGCGGTGGGCGGTGGTCGCCCGCTCGCCGAAGGGCCTCGGCGGGCGGGGGCGCGCCCCGTCCACGCCCGCGAACACGCTGAAGGCGAGCGCGCCCGACTCGCCGGGCTCGAGCCGCAGCGCCAGCCGCGCTCCGCCGCCGTCGAACCGGTCCACCTCGATGCGCCGATCCGCCTCGCCGTCCAGGTCGAGCCGGACCTCGGTCAGGTATTCGCGCCCGTCGAGGCCCTGGTAACGGAGGAGCACGCGCCGGCCGTCCACCTCGGGCGCGTGGTACCGCCCCCGCCGCGGGCGCCGGGCCCCGCGGACCTCGAAGGCGTCGGCGAAGTCGGCCGCCCACTCCACCTCGAGCCACTGGCGGATGGGCCGCCCCTGGAAGTTCGTCAGCACGAGCCGGTCGACGAAGACGTCGTCGATGAGCTGGTCGCGCCGCAGGTGGACGTAGTTGACCGGCTCCTTCCCGAGCAGGTCGCCCTCGTGCAGCCCGGTGATGGTGAAGTCGATCTGCGAGACGTAGTCGGTCGAGACCTGGGAGGAGAGGCAGAGCGGCGGCCCGCCCTGCACGAGCAGCTGCCAGCCGGAGAGGTGCCGCGTGTCGGTGAGGAAGAGCCCGAGGTCGCGCGCGCCGGCCGGCGACACGTCGCCGAGCCGGTTCGCGACCAGGAAGAGGTTGCTCCGCTTCAGGACGAGCTTGTCGACGCCCGTCGCCTCGGGCTGCTGCGACGGATCGGCGTATCCGAACAGCCGCTCCGGATCGGCGAACCCCGCCGCTCCCGCGAGCGCGCTCCGCGCGTCAGCTGGCGTAGCTCGCCTCCTCCGGCCCGGCGCCGCCGTGGCGCACGGCGGCCGCGCGCCGGTAGAGCCGCTCGTAATCGCGGACCATCCGCCGCGCCGAGAAGCGCGCTTGCGCCCGCCGCCGGCACGCCTCGCGGTCGAACCGCCCGAGGCCCGCCAGCACGGCCGCCATCTCCTCCTCCCCGTCCACCAGGAATCCGGTCACGCCCTCCTCCACCACCTCCGGCGCGGCGCCGCGCGGGAAGGCGATCACCGGCGTGCCGCACAGCATCGCCTCGATCATGACCAGGCCGAACGGCTCCTCCCACCGCAGCGGCATGAGCAGCGCGCGGGCGCCGGCGAGCAGCTCGAGCTTCCGCTCCCCGGCCACCGTCCCCAGGTGCAGCACGCCCGGGCGGGCGAGCGCGCGCGCGAGCACGGCGTGCCAGGCCGGGGTGGCGTCGCCGGCGTGCACCGCGCCCGCCAGCCGGATGGGCAGCCCGGCGCGCCGGGCGGCGGCCACCGCCACGTCGGGCGCCTTGCAGGGCACCAGCCGCCCCAGGAACACGGCGTCGTCCCGCTCGCCCCGGCCCGCCGGGTAGCGGGCAGGGTCGAGCCCGTGGTGGACGACCTGGCAGGCGAGCTCGGGATGGAGCTGCGCCTGCCGCGCCGAGATGGCGACGAACTCGACCTCCGGGTGGCCGGCGTAGGCGGCGGCCAGCCGCTCGTCGCGCGCGTGGTGCAACGTGTAGACGAGCGGGGCGCCGAGCGCGCCGCCGAGCGGCAACAGGGCGGGCGCGTGGGCGTGCACCACGTCGAAGGGCTCCTCCGCGATGGCGCGCGCGGCCGCGGCGCAGTGGCGCAGCTCCGCCTGCGGCTCGGGCGGCCAGACGGCGCGCGGGAAGAGGAAGCGCACATCCGGCCCGCGGGAGTCGCCGGTGGCGAAGAGGGTGACCTGGTGGCCGGCGGCGGCGAGCCCGCGCGAGAGCTCGTGCACGACGAGCTCCGTGCCTCCGTAGCCGCGCGGGGGTACCGCCACGAAGGGAGTCGAGACGAGGGCGATCCGCACGTGGGTGAAGGTAGGGACGACGCGCCGCGCGATCACGGGGCAGGCGGCGCGGCGCGGCCCGGGCGGCCGGGCCGCGGCCGCGCGCTCATCCGCCCGCCGGGCGTGTTCCTGCGCTAGACTCCGCGCCATGGAAGGTCAGACGACGGGCCCCATCAGCGAGGAGATGTTCCACTCGTTCCTGCAGCTGGCGGTGAAGCGGCAGGCGAGCGACGTCCACTTCGAGGTCGGCTACCCGCCCACGTACCGCGTCTTCGGCGAGCTGCTGGCGGCGAAGTATCCGCCGCTCACGCACGAGGACACGGAGGCCATCGCCAACTTCGTGCTGCAGGCGCCGGGCTCCGGCTTCACCCCGCTCGACTTCCGCGAGGTGGACCGCAGCTACTCCCTGCCGGGCGTGTCGCGGTTCCGCGCCAGCATCTTCAAGCAGCGCGGGAGCTGGGGCGCGGTCATGCGCACCATCCCGTTCGCCATCCCCGACTTCGCCTCGCTCAACCTGCCCGAGGTCGTGCAGACCATCGCCGAGGCGCGGCGGGGGCTCGTCCTCGTCACCGGCGCCACCGGCAACGGGAAGTCCACCACCATCGCCGCCATCATCAACCACATCATCCAGCAGGAGCGGCTGCACGTGGTGACGGTGGAGGATCCGATCGAGTTCATCTTCCAGGCCGGGAAGGGGCTCATCATCCAGCGCGAGGTAGGGGCCGACACGGCCAGCTACTCCGACGCGCTGCGCGCCGCGCTCCGCCAGGACCCGGACGTCATCATGGTGGGCGAGCTGCGCGACCGAGAGGCGGCCGACATCTGCCTCAAGGCGGCCGAGACCGGCCACCTCGTCATCACCTCCCTCCACACCCCCGACGTGACGCGCTCCATCGGCCGGGTGGTGGGGCTCTTCCCCGCCGACGAGCAGGACACGGTGCGGGCGCGCTTCGCCGACAACCTGCAGGCCATCGTGTCGCTCCGGCTCTTGCTCCGGGCCGACGCGGCCGGGCTCATCCCCGCGGTCGAGGCGCTCCTCGCCACCTCCACGGTGCGGGAGGCGATCCGCGAGGGCGGCGCGCGCGTCCAGGACCTCCGCAACTACATGGACACCGCCGGCGCCGACCTCGGGATGCACAGCTTCGACCAGTACCTCTACAAGCTGCACGAGGCCAAGCGCATCTCGCTCGACACCGCCCTCGGGAACGCGACCTTCCGCGCCGACCTCGAGCGCCGCATCCTCATCGAGACCGGGGGCCGCAGCGCGTGACGCCGGCCGGCCCGCTCCCCTCGCGCGCGCTCGTCGTCGGCCAGGACGCCGATGTCTGCGCCGCGCTGCACCTGCACCTCGACCGCGCGGGGTGGCAGCTCTTCTGCGTGCCCTCGCAGGAGCTGCTCGAGCCCCTGCTCCGGACGGTGGCGCCGCACGCCCTCATCCTGCTCCTCCCCGCCTCGCCCGACGCGTCGTGGGGCGGCGCCCTGACGGCCGCCGCCAGCGCGGCGCGGGTGGGGGTGCGGGTGGTGGTGGTGGCCCCCTCGCGCGACGTGGTCGAGCCGCTCGCCGCCGTGGCCGGCGCCGAGCGGGCCCTCGCCCGCGCGGAGGTGCTTTCGCGGCCGCTGTCGGTGATCGAGCGGCTGCCCGGCGCCGCGCCGGCCGCGGCCTCACCCTACGCCGCCCCGGCCGCCCGCCCTCCGCCGCCACCCCCGCCCGCCCGCGCCCCCGCCGCGCTGGCCGACGTGGTGCCGCCGGCGCCGCGCCCGCCCGCGCGCCCGAACGTGGACCTCATGGCGCTCATCGACGAGGAGCTGGTCGACGAGCCCCGCAGCCGGCCCAAGCAGACCCGCGTCGAGGTGAACGTGAGCCTCGTCTCGGAGCACAACTTCTACGTGGGGGCGACGCGCCGGGTGGACTCCGGCGGCGTCTTCATCTCCACCATGCTCCCGCCGCCGCTCGGCACGATGCTCCAGGTGCGGCTCGGCCTCGCCGACGGGCGGCGGCTCGAGGTGGAGGGGGTGGTGACCTTCATCCGCGAGAAGAGCGCGATCAGCGGCCGGCAGCCGGCCGGCTGCGGGGTGAAGCTCCACAACCTCCCGGGCTGGGCCGTGGACGCGATCGACCGCTTCCTGCTGGCGCGGCCGCCGATCGTCTACTCGGCCTAGCGCCGGCTCAGTCGTCCACCGCTCGATCCGTCCGGCGGACGCCGAGCAGGTAGGGCTCGACGAACTGGTCGAGGTCGCCGTCGAGCACCTCGTCCACCTTGCCCGTCTCCACCCCGGTGCGGAGGTCCTTCACGAGCCGGTAAGGCGCGAGGACGTAGCTGCGGATCTGCGAGCCGAAGTTGATGTCCTTCTTCTGCGCCTCGGCCGCGTCGAGCACCGCCTGCCGCTTCTTCTCCTCGTACTCGTAGAGGCGGGCGCGCAGGATCTTCCACGCCATCGAGCGGTTCTTCTGCTGGCTGCGCTCGTTCTGCATCGCCACGACGATGCCGGTGGCGAGGTGGGTGATGCGCACCGCCGAGTCGGTCTTGTTGACCTTCTGCCCGCCGGCGCCGGAGGAGCGGTAGGTGTCGATGCGGACGTCGGACTCCTTGATGTCGATGACGATGTCGTCCTCGATCTCCGGCGTCACGTCCACCGCGGCGAAGCTGGTCTGGCGGCGCGCGGCCGCGTCGAAGGGGCTCATCCGGACCAGCCGGTGCACGCCCTTCTCGGCCTTGAGGAAGCCGTAGGCGAACTCGCCGCGCACGAAGAAGGAGGCGGAGGAGATGCCGGCCTCCTCGCCCGCCACCAGGTCGGCGGGCTCGACCTCCCAGCCCTTCCGCTCGCAGTAGCGCGTGTACATCCGGTACAGCATGGCGGCCCAGTCCATCGCCTCCACGCCGCCCGCGCCGCTCTTCACCTCGACGATGGCGCCGGCGCGGTCGTGGGGCCCGGAGAGCATCCGCTCGAACTCGAGCTTCTCGACCAGCTGCGCCGCCGCGCCCGCGTGCTGCGCCGCCTCGGCGCGGGTGGCGTCGTCCTTCGCCTCCTCGCCGAGCTCGTGCAGGACCCGGGCGTCGTCCACCGCCCGCGCGGCGCGGTCGAACCCGGAGACGCTCGCCTCGAGCTGCGCCTTCTCCTTCAGCAGCCCCTGCGCGCGGGCGTTGTCGCCCCAGAAGCCGCCGTCCTCGGACAGCCGCGCGATCTCCGCGGCGCGGTTCCGCTTCCGATCGACGTCAAAGAGACCCCCGCAGCGCCTCCAGGCGCCGGGTCAGATCTTCGAGCAGCTGGTCGGTCGGTGCAGCCATCTGATTCACCCGGTGGAGTCGCGCCGCTTGCGTGGCCCGCGGACCGCCAGCGCCAGCGCGGCGGCGGCCCACGCGCTCGCGGCGTACGCGAAGAGGTCGCCGACTCTAGTGTAGAGGGTACGGCCTCGCAAGAGCGGGACCGACCCCACCAGGAGCCGTGGCGGCTCGGCCGGATCCGGCGCCAGGTCGGGGTCGACCGGCCCGACCGGCAGCGCGCCCGGCTGCACCTCGCCCGTCGGCTCGATGAGCGCGCTCACCCCGGCGTATGCCGGCCGCGCCACGGCCTTGCCCGCCTCGATGGCGCGCAGCTGCACCATGGCGAGGAACTGGTACGGGCCGGACGAGTAGCCGTACCAGGCGTCGTTGGTGGGGTTCACGAGCAGGTCCGGATCCTCCGCGGCGAACGCGACGTTCACCTCCGGGAAGATGGCGTCGAAGCAGATCATGGGCGCGAGCCGCACCTCCCCCGCGAGCGCCGAGGTCGAGGTCGGCACCCCGGTCGCGGTCGCGGTCGGCACCCCGGTCGCGGTCGTGCTCGCGGTCGTGCTCGCGGCCGAGGTCGAGGTCGCGGTCGAGGTCGCGGTCGAGGTCGCGGTCGGCGCGAAGCTGAGCACCCGCAGCGCCGCCCCCGGCCGCTGCGGCACCATCTGCGGCACCACCGACCGCAGCACCGACCCGAGCAGGTCCTGCAGCGGCACGTACTCGCCGAACGGCACGAGGTGGTGCTTCGCGTACCGCCCCTGGACCTCCAGGTCGGGGCGCAGCAGGAACACGCTGTTCGAGCCCTCCGCCACCGGCTTGCCGTCGCGCCCCATCCGCTCGTCGTAGGTGCCGGCGCCGAGGAGCAGCCACGCGTGCTGGAGCGCGGGGAGCCCGGAGCGGCGGTCGGCGAGCGAGTCGGGATCCGGCGGGAGGAGCAGCGGGTAGGCCGCCTCCGGCCAGGCGATGAGGTCGACCCCGCGGCGATCGGCCTCGAGCGTGAGGGGCAGGTAGCGCTCGAGGATGAACGCGCCGTAGCTCATGCGCTCGTTCTTCACCGCCTGGTTCACGTTGCCCTGCACGAGCGCCACCGAGAGCCGGCGCGCCGCCGCGGCGCGGGCGCGGACGGCGCCGAGGTGCGCGGTCCCCCAGGCGGTCACCGCCGCGACGAGGAGCGCGGTCCCGGCGGCCAGCCGCCACGGAGGCCGCCGCCCGTCCAGGCGCGCGCGGACGAGCGCGTGCACGGCGCAGTTCACGAGGACGACCAGCGCCGCGATCCCGTACACGCCGGTGAGGGCGGCGAGCTGCGCCACCGCGAGGTGCCGCGCCTGCAGGTAGCCGAGGTTCGCCCACGGGAACCCGGTGAAGAGGTAGTTCCGGGAGAGCTCGGCGGCGGTCCAGGTGGCGGGGAGGTGCGTCCACCACGGCCAGTTGAGCCGCCAGCGGATGAACCAGGAGGCCGTGAGGGCGGCGGCCCAGTGCGCCGCCATGAACAGCACGAGCAGGCTGAGGCCGAGCAGCGCCACCGGCATCGGCACGCCGCCGAACGCGGTCATCGCGTGGTTGACCCACCAGATGGCGGCGTAGAAGTAGGCGAGGCCGGCGAGGAGCCCGATCCCGAGGGCCGACTTCCAGGTGGTGGCGCGGTCGAGCGCGAGGAGCGCCGGGACCAGCGCCACCCAGCAGAGCCACTCGAGGTGGCCGGCGGGGTCGATCGGGCGCAGGGACAGCCAGGGGAAGCACTGGGGCAGCGCCAGCGCCATCGCGAGGCCGCTCGCGACGGCGAGGAGGAGCATGCGGGGGCGCGTCATGGCATGGCCACCCGCGACCGCGACCGCGACCGCGACCTCGACCTCGACCTCGACCTCGACCGCGAGCTCGACCGCGAGCTCGACCGCGACCGCGACTTCGACCGCGCCTGTGACTCCACCTTCGATCCCGATCCCTCCAGCGCGGCCGCGGTGACCATCCCCTGCCCCACCAGCGCGTCCTCCGCCCGCGCCATGCGGCGCGCGTCGGCGGGGCGCTCGTGGTCGTGCCCGAGGAGGTGGAGGAGCCCGTGCGCGAGGTAGCGGTCGAGCTCGTCCCCGAGCGCGCGGCCCTCCTCCGCGGCGGCGCGGCGCGCCGTGTCGAGCGAGATGACGACGTCGCCGAGCAGCGGGCCCGGGCCGGCGGCCGGGAAGGAGAGCACGTCGGTGGCGCGATCCTTCCCGCGCCAGCGGCGGTTGAGCGACCGGATGGCGCGGTCGCCGACCAGGAGGAGCGAGAGCTCCGCCGACGGGAGCGCCAGCGCCGCGAGGTAGCGGCGCGCCACCCGCGCCAGCCGCCGCGCCGCGGCGGCGCCGCGCGCGTGCTCGCTCCGGGCGTGGACGGTCACGGGCCGCGCCGCTCCGAGCCGAGGAGCTGCAGCCCGCCCGGCGTGGGCTCCGCCGCCGGCGCGGCCTCGTTGTCCCCGTAGCCGGGCCGGTCGTGGTAGACGGCCGCCAGCGCCCCCACCATCGCCGCGGCGATGGCGTTCAGGTCCTTGAGCGTCAGCTCGCAGTCGTCGAGCTGCCCCTCGCTGAAGATCTCGTTGATGCGCCGGTGCACCAGCACCCGCAGGCGCTCCGGGGTCGGATCGGGCAGCGCCCGCGCCGAGGCCTCGCAGGCGTCGGCGATCATGACGAGCGCGATCTCCCGCGTCTGGGGCTTGGGCCCGGCGTAGCGGAACAGCGCCTCGTCGAGCGCGGCGGCCTCGCCGTCGCCCCGCCGCTGCTGCGCCTTCGCCCAGAAGAACGAGACGAGCCGCGTGCCGTGGTGCTGCGGGATGGCGTCCGCCACCGCCCGCGGCAAGCCCCAGTGCCGCGCCAGCTCCAGGCCGTCGGTCACGTGCCGCTTCACGATGAGCGCGCTCATGGACGGGGCGAGCTGCTCGTGGCGGTTCTCGCCGCGCTGGTTCTCCGCGAAGTAGAGCGGGTTCCGGATCTTCCCGAGGTCGTGGTAGTAGGCGCACACCCGGGCCAGGAGCGCGTGCGCCCCGATGCGCTGCGCCGCGGCCTCCACCAGCGACCCCATGATGACGGCGTGGTGGTACGTCCCGGGCGCCTGCACGATGAGGTCCTTCAGCGCCGGGTGGTTCAGGTTGGCGAGCTCGAGCAGCTTCACGTCGGTGAGGTAGCCGAAGGCCCACTCCACGAGCGGCAGGCTCCCGACCGCCACCATGGGCAGGAGCACCGCGCCCGAGGCCGCCGCCGCCAGCGCCGGCGCGACCGCCTCGGAGAGCGCCCGGCCGGTGAAGAGGTGGGTGGCGAGCACGAGCAGCGCCCCCAGCGTCCCCACCGCCGCCCCGACCCGGAAGAGCCCCGCCCGGTCGCGCGCCCGCGCCACCAGCCCCGACGCGGCGACCGAGGTGAGCAGCGCGTGCACCGCCAGGAAGAGCGAGTTGGAGGCCACCAGCCCCACCAGCGCGGCGCTCGCGACGGCGAAGAGCAGCGCCACCTCGGCCGAGAGCACGCTCCGGACGAGCAGCGTGCCGGCGGCGAACGGCACCAGGTAGAAGAAGGTCTCGGGCGAGAAGCGCGGGAAGCGATCGTGCAGCGCGTCGCCGACGCCGAGGCCCGCTGCGGCGAGCGCGGTGGCGCCGAGCAGCGTCACCGCCAGCAGGAGCGCGTCCTTGCGGGTGGGGTGGAAGCCGGCCACGTTGCGGCGCGCGTACCGCCAGAGCAGCACCAGCAGCACGCCCACGAGCAGCCCCGCCCCGAGCCGGACCAGCACCACGTCGGCCGGCCGGGTCTGCTCCCGGATCCCGCGGAACAGGAGCAGGTGCCGGCGCTCGATCACCTCGCCGTCCCCGACGATCTTCTCCCCGCGCCGCACGTGCACCGCCACCGGCTTCACCCGGTCGGCGGCGTCGCGCTGGCGCGCGGCCGTCTCGGCCAGGTCGAAGACCAGGGTCGGCTGCGCGAGCGCCACGGCGGCGCGCCCGAGCGCCGCGCGCAGGCCGGGCGTCACCGGCGCGGGGAGCGCGTCCGCGGCGCGCTGCGCGTCCACCCGCGCCTCGTCGAGGTCCCGGATCACCGCCGGGTCGAGCAGCAGGTGCTCGCCCTGCGCGACGCCGTGGCGCAGCGTGCGCGCCACGATGCCCCGCTCATGGGCCTGCGCCAGCGCGCGGCGGTCCTCCACCACCTTGCCCGAGAGCGCGTGGCCGGCGAGCGCGATGAGCGGCGCCTCGAGCTGGGCGTCGAAGCGCGCGGCGGCGAGCGCCTGGTAGTCCGCGTCGGAGAGGCGGACGCCGAGGCGCGCCTCGAAGGCGGCCCGCTCGGCGAGCGCTGCCCGCTGCAGCTCGCGCGCGCCCTCCCGCCGCCGGCCCTCGCCGTGGCGCAGCCGCGCCTCCGCCAGGCCGTCGCGCGCCAGGGTGAAGGCGTCGCGGATGCGCAGCGCGGCCACCTCCGGCGCGCTCTCGTCCCAGTCGAAGACCGGCCGCTCCGCGGCGACGGCGGCGGCGCGCTGCTCGCGCGTCGCCTCCTCGTCCACCACCTCGTAGTCGCGGGCCGCCTTGTAGTTGCCGAGCGCCGGCGTGCCGAGCGCGTCGTCGCCGGGCGTGCGCTGGGTCAGCGCGCCGGGGGCGAGCAGCCAGGCCGAGCCCCCGGCGAGCAGGGCGACGAGCAGGGCCTCGAGCAGCGCGCCGCCGCGCACGGCGCGGGCGAGCCGCGCCGCCCAGCCGGGGGGCTGCCGCGAGGGATCGGGGTTCTCCACGAGGGCGGGAGCCTCGCACCGGCGGGGGGGAAACGCAACGGCCCCGGTGCGCCGAGGTGGGAGCCGGATCACCCGCCGTCGTCGCTCGCCTCGGCGCCCGCGCGGAGCGCGGCGCGCGCGGCGCGCTCCTGCTCCCGCTGCTCCTTCTGCGCCTTCCGCTCGGCGTCGAAGAGGTCGTACGCGCGCACCACCTCCTGCACCAGCGGGTGGCGCACCACGTCCACCTCGCTGAAGGCGCAGAACGCGATGCCCTCGATGCCCCGCAGCACCTTCTGCACCTCGAGCAGGCCGCTGGCGCGCCCGGAGGGGAGGTCCACCTGGGTCACGTCGCCGGTCACCACCGCCTTCGACCCGTAGCCGAGGCGGGTGAGGAACATCTTCATCTGCTCCGAGGTGGTGTTCTGCGCCTCGTCCAGGATCACGAACGCGTCGTTGAGCGTGCGGCCGCGCATGAAGGCGAGCGGCGCGACCTCCACCGTCCCGCGCTCGATGAAGGCCGACGCCTTCTCGTAGTCCACCATGTCGAAGAGCGCGTCGTGCAGCGGGCGGAGGTACGGGTTCACCTTCTCCGCGATGTCGCCCGGCAGGAACCCGAGCTTCTCGCCCGCCTCCACCGCCGGCCGGCACAGCACGATCCGCTTCACCTTGCGCTCGATGAGCGCGGAGACCGCCATCGCCATGGCGAGGTAGGTCTTGCCCGTCCCGGCCGGCCCGATGCCGAACACGATGTCGTTGTCGCGGATGGCCTGGATGTACCGCTTCTGCCCGAGCCCCTTGGGCGTGATCACCCGGTGGCGCGCCGAGACGTAGACGGTGTCCCCGAAGATCTCCTTGAGCGCGACCCCCTGCCCGGAGAGCTTCGTCGCCTGGTCCACGTCCTCCAGGTAGAGCGGGTAGCCGGACGCGATGAGCTCGTACAGCTCGCGGAGCAGCGCCTCGGCCTGCGCCACGCGCTCCTCGGAGGCCCCGCTGACCACGAGCTGCCCGCCGCGCGAGCCCACCTGCACGCCCAGCCGGCGCTCGATGAGCTTCAGGTGCTCGTTGTGGGCCCCGCACAGCGCCCTCACCCTGTCGTTGTCGTCGAACTCGATGCGGGTGGTCTTCTGCTGCGCCGTCGCGGGCTGACTCAAGCGTTCCTCCGGGCGGGCGGCTGGACCGCGCGCGCCGCACCTATAACGGTCCCCGCGCCGCTGGCGCCAGCGTCGAGACCCCGCGGGTCGCGCGGATCAGGGCAGCGGCGGGAGCAGCACGAACCCGCCGTCCGGGGTCCTGCGGTAATGGTACTCCTCGCGCCAGGGCCAGCGCAGGTCCGCCGGCGCGGCCAGGTCGGCCTCCACCAGCTCCGCGAGCCGCTGCGGGTAGCTGCCGCGCTCGAGCCGCCACACCTCGAGCGCCCCGGCCAGCCGCGCCAGCTGGTGGCGGGCGAGCAGGCGCTGGGCGGCGCCCTCCTCGAGCGAGGGGCCGGCGTGGACGGTCGCGCGGTGCCGCTCGGCGGCGAGCCAGGCGCCGCCCGCCAGCGCCCCGGAGAGGAGCGCGGTGGCGGCCAGCCCGGCCGCGCCGCGCCGCAGCCGCTGGCGCCAGCTCCGCGCGTACGCGCCGACGCCGGCGGCCGCCGAGCGCCGCGGCGCCGGTACCGCCTTGAGGCACCCCATGTTCACCAGCGTGAGGAGCGCCTTGCAGGTCTCGAACTCGCCCAGGCGCGAGAGGTCGACCAGCTTCTCCACCGTCCGGCCCGGCTCCGCCAGGGCGTGGACCCGGCGCTCGGCCGGCCCGGCCGACTCGTCGGCCGGCAGCGGCGCGCGCCGGAGGAAGGTCATCGCCGGGGACGAGATCTTCCGGCGCACCATCGGCCACTCGTCGACCCGCCGGAACCCCTCCATGAGGAGGGCCTCGGCGCGCATGGGCACGACCGTGCCCGCGTCGAACTCCACCGCCCCCGGCTCGAAGTCGTAGGTCCCGCTCTTCCACTCGAAGAGCCGGTAGATCGTCTCGGTGGTCTGGAGGGTCGTCACCTCCTTCAGGTCCTGCTTCGTGACGAGCTCCAGCTCGACCAGGATGTCCCCCAGCCGCCGCAGCGTCCGCCCCTGCACCTGGAGCGCCCGCGCCAGCGCCTCGCGGCTGAGGAGCTCCGCGCGGACCAGCATGGCGCCGAGCCGCTCCTTCTGCTTGCGCCGGGCGGACTCCGCCGAGACCACCGCCCCGTCGGACAGCACGACGTGGATCTCCTCGTCGGCGCTGGCGAGGTGGAGCACGCCGCTCTTCGCCTGCTGCCCGATGAGCTGCAGGATCTCGGCGATCCCGAAGTCCTTGAGCGTGCCGGTGAGCGCCATGGCCTGGTCAGCTCCGGGTCCGGCGGAACAGGTCGCGGACCGAGAGGGCCCAGACCAGCGCGGCGAGCGAGCCGAACAGCGCGAGCTTGGCGGCTCCCGCCCACGGCACCGGGTACGGGGGCGGGGCCACCCCGGCCGAGGAGAGCGCCAGCGCGACCAGGAAGGCGAGCAGGAGCAGGAGCAGCGCGCCGCGCGCCGGCTGGCCTCGCCAGAGGTGCCCCGCGCCGCCGGCGGCGATCCCGAGCGCCCTCGCCGCCAGCCGCTCCGCGCGGGCGTGCCGCCTGACCTGCTGCTCCTTGCGCAGCCGATCGCGCGGGTCGACGAGGTCCTTCTTCACGAAGACGTTCACGCACTGTCCGCAGAGGCTCCCGTCCACCCCGTCGCAGCGGCGGCACACCGCGCGGCCGCACCGCTGGCAGGCGTGGCTCACGCCGGGCCGCCGCCCCAGCCAGGCGAGCGGCCACAGCGCCAGGGCCGCCGCCACCGGCAGCCACGGCCAGCCGGCGGCGGGCAGCGGCCCGGCCAGGCGCACCCGCACGGCGTCCTCCGCGCCGGCGGGCGCGTCGTCGGCCGCCAGGGCGCGGACCTCGGCGAACGGGACCGGCGCGTCGATGAGCCAGCGGTTCTGGCGGAAGTCGTCGTCGGAGCCGGCGCGCGCGACGAGCGCCCCGTCCTCGCCGGCCGCCTTGCGCCGCGCCTCCTGCGCCTGGTCGAGCGCCGACTGCCGCACGAACACCTTCGACAGGTCGTAGTGGGCCGCCGCGAGCGCGGAGAGGTTCCCGATCGCGCTCGCGCGGTCGACGGCGGCGAGGTAGCTCGCCTTGGCGCCGTCGAGGTCGCCGCGCAGGAGCTGCACGTTGCCCATCCCGACCAGCGCCTCGGGGCGGCTGGCGCCCGCCGCCTGGTACCAGCGCAGCGCGTCGGCGAGGTCGCCGCGGCGCTTGTGGTGGTGGCCGAGCGCGAGCAGCCCCGCCGACGGCAGCTCGCCGCGGGCCGCGCGCGCCGCGAGCCGCGCCGCGACGCGGCCGTCGTCGGCGCCGTGCTCGAGCGCGTACACGTCGTCGGCCAGGGTTCCGGTGAAGGCGCCGAGCCGCGCCGTCTCGCCGGCGGCCCAGGGGAGCGCCGCCACCGCGAGGAGCGCGGCCGTCGCGACCGCCCGCTCGGAGCGGCGGAGGTACGGCGCGGCGCAGAGCGCCAGCGCGGCCAGGAACGCCGCGGGCCCGAGCCGCAGCGCGAGGGGCGCCGCCAGCACCGCCAGCGACATGAAGCCCGCCTGGAGCGGGGTGGTGGCGCGGAGCAGCGGCAGGTGGCGGACGTCGTGCAGGAGGAGCCGCAGCCGGCGCAGGAAGAGGAGCGCCACCGCGAGCGCCGCCGCCGCCAGGGCGGCGGCGAGCCCGGCCACGCACAGGTCGGCGACGGCGGCCCGGGCGGTGTGCGGCTCGCGGACGGCGGCGGCGAGGCCGGCCGCGAGGGCGCGCAGCGCCGGCTCGGGGTTCCCGGGATCGCGGGCGAGGAGGGCGCGCGCCAGCGCGAGGTGCGCAGCGGCGCCATCGGGCGCGAGGGCGACCGCCAGCTCCGCCCGCGCGACCGGCTCGGCGGGCACGCGCGCCTCGAGCGCGCGAGCGGAGGCGCGGACCTCGGCGGCGGCCAGCGCGTCCAGGTTCTCGACGCCGAGCTCCCGGCGGAGCTCGAGCAGCCGCCGCTCCGCCGCCTGGGCGCGGGGCAGGTCCTGCTCGCGGAGCGCGGCCCGGCGGTCCTGCCAGGCCTCGAGGAGATCGCCGAACCGCGCCCGCACCGGCTCGATGGCTCGCACCGGCGGCGGCGCGGGCGGCTGGGGCGCGGCGGGGGGCGGCGGCGGGGGCAGCGACTCGGGCTCGGCGGCGGCGGCCGGCGCGGGCTTGGGCTGCGACTCGCGCGCCGGCTCCTCGGCCGGCGCCAGGTCCTCCTCCACCAGCGAAGGCGCGGCGACCTGCCCGCGGGCGGCGAGCGGGGCGCCCGTCGCGAGCGACAGGCCGAGGAGGATGAGGAGCGCCCGGGACACGGCCGCGGCGGATGCTAGCACGCGACCCCTGGGGTACAACCTGTAGGTCATGCCCACACCAGCGGAAGCGATCGAACGACTCCTCGGCATCATGGCGCGCCTGCGCGCACCCGGCGGCTGCCCCTGGGATCGCGAGCAGACCATGGCCTCCTTGCGCCCCTACCTCCTCGAGGAGACCTACGAGGTGCTCGAGGCGATCGACGCCGGGGATCCGCGCGAGCACCGCGAGGAGCTGGGCGACCTCCTCCTGCAGATCGTCTTCCAGTCGCAGCTCGCGAGCGAGGTGGGGCAGTTCGCCTTCGCCGACGTGGCGGAGGCGATCTCGGACAAGCTCGTCTCCCGCCACCCGCACGTGTTCGGCGACGCGCACGTGAAGGACGCCGAGGGGGTGCTGAAGCAGTGGGCGGCGCTCAAGCGCGAGGAGAAGGCGGCCAAGGGGAAGGGCCGGAGCGCGCTCGAGGGCGTGCCGCGCGAGATGCCGGCGCTGGCGCGGGCCGACCGCCTCACGGAGAAGGCGAGCCGGATCGGGTTCGACTGGCCCGACGCCACCGGCGCGCGCGCCAAGGTGCAGGAGGAGCTGCGCGAGCTGGACGCGGCCGTGGCGAGCGGCGACCGCGCCTCGGTGGAGCACGAGCTGGGCGACCTCCTGTTCGCCACCGTGAACCTGGCCCGCAAGCTGGCGGTCTCCCCCGAGGAGGCGCTGCGCGCCACCATCGGCCGCTTCATCTCCCGGTTCGAGCACGTCGAGCGCGGCCTGGAGCGCGCCGGCGTGCCGCACGGACAGGCCACGCTGGAGCAGATGGACGAACTCTGGAACGAGGCCAAGGCGCTCGAGGCCCAAAACAAAAAAACCACCTAGGTCCACACCGCGGACCTCGCCCGACCGCTCTCCACAGATTTTGTGGAAAGTTCGTGGAAAACTTTGTGGCTACCCTCGTGAGAGGCGTGTCGTTGCGGCCCCCCAGCCCCCGTGCTGCACGGCGCCGCAGGGCGCCATCCCTGCAACATCAACGAGTTCGCCCTCTTTTTCGCCGGTTTGCCCACATCCCCCCGATGGAGTCGAGTACCGGGGTCGGCGAATTTTCCCCGCGGTGGATAACTAGGCTCCCATCAAGGTCGTTCGAGGCCGCGCGGCGAACGGTGATGCGCCGCACGCGCGCGGCGCGGCCTACGGCCGCAAGGGTCCGCCAGCGACGTCGCGCGGGCAGCCTCACGGCCGTAGCGGTTGCGCGTCACCTGCTCCGGGCGCGCCCGCGCCACGCGCCCGCGCCGCGCGGTGCGCTCCCGCGCGGCGCGGCGCTTGACTCTCCCGGCCATGGGCGATAGAGAACGCCGCTTTCCAACCGAAGATCCGGAGAGTTCCGTTGGCGAACACCCGCTCCGCTGAGAAGCGCAACCGGCAGGCCCAGAAGCGCCGCACCCGCAACGTGCAGGTCCGCACCGGCCTCAAGTCCGCCGTGAAGAAGGCGCGCGAGGCCATCGTCCAGGCCGACCCCGCCGCGGCCAAGCAGGCCGTCGCGACGGCCCTCCGGACGCTCGACAAGGCCGCGTCGAAGGGCATCATCCACAAGAACGCCGCCTCGCGGCGCATCTCGCGCCTCGCCAAGGCGGCCGCCAAGGCGGCCCAGCCGAAGTCGGCCTAGCGGCGCGCCGCCTCCGGGCGGCGCTCGCTACGGCAGCTCCAGGCGCTCCACGATCTCGCGCGCGACCGCCTCGGCCGCGTGGCGCAGCGCGAGCCGTCGCCGGCCTTCGCTCTCGAGGGGATCCTGGCCGGCGAGCCAGTCCTCGGAGCGCACCGATCGCTGCTCGCTCGCGACCTTCCCCGCCACCACCAGGCGCGCGGAGACGGTCAGGGTCAGGCGGTAGATGGCGCCGTTCGGGCTCGCGGCGCCGAAGCCCACCCCCTCCACCGCCCCCTCGAGCTTCGCCGGCGCGCCCGGGCCGGCGTCCGCCCCGCGGCGCGCCAGCTCGCGCCGGAGCGCGGCGGCCACCAGCGCCCCGGCGTCCGCGTCGGTGGTGCGGTTCTCCAGCGCGCGCACGAACACCTGGCGGGCGTCCTCCGGGAGCCGGCCGGGGGCGTGGACGGCGTAGCCGCAGGAGGCCAGCGCGACGAGCGCGCCCGCGAGGGCGGCGCGCGGGCCCCCGCCCCGCTCCCCCGCCCTCGCCCTGCGCCGTCCGGCGAGGGGGCGCGCGCGCGCGGTCACGTCAGCTCACCACGAAGTTCACGAGGCGCTTCGGGACGTAGACCACCTTCCGGACCGTCTTGCCGGCGAGGTAGCCCTTCACCTTCTCCTCGGACTCGGCGAGCGCGCGCACCTCGGCCTCGGTCGCGGCCGCCGCCGCCCGCACCTCGCCGCGCAGCTTCCCGTTCACCTGGACCGCGATGCTGACCGTGTCGGCGGCCACCAGGGCCGGGTCGAACGCCGGCCAGGGCTGGTCGGCCAGGAGCGCGCCCTCGACGGCCGGGCCGCCCACGGCGTGCCACAGCTCCTCCGCGACGTGCGGGGCGAAGGGCGCGAGCAACGTGGCGAGGGCCACCAGCGCCTCCCGCACCGCGGCCCGGTCCGGCTCGGAGGCCGGCTCGAAGGCGTAGAGGTCGTTCACGAGCTCCATCAGGCCCGCGATGCCGGTGTTGAACTTGAGATCGCCCTCGAACCCGTCGGTCACCCTCTTGATGGTCCGGTGGGTCCGCCGCCGCAGCTCCAGGGCGGCCCCGGCGGCCTCGCCGAGCGCCGCCTCGCCGGCGCCGAAGCAGGCGTGGCGCGCGTGGAAGATGCGCCACACGCGCGACAGGAACCGGAAGAGCCCGTCCACCTGCTCGTCGGACCAGTCGATGTCCTTCTCGGGCGGCGCGGCGAAGAGCATGAACATGCGCACCGTGTCGGCGCCGAACCGCTTCACCATGGGCCCGGGCGCGACCACGTTGCCCCACCGCTTCGACATCTTGCGGCCGTCCGGCCCGTTGACGATGCCCTGCGTCACGAGGCGCTTGCACGGCTCGTCCACCGGCACGAGGCCCAGCTCGCGCATGACCCGGTTCCAGAACCGGAAGTAGAGCAGGTGCATCACCGCGTGCTCCGGGCCGCCGACGTAGACGTCGATGGGGAGCCAGCGGTCCGCCAGCTTCGGGTCGAACGGCTGGCGGTCGTCCTTCGGCGACAGGTAGCGGGCGTAGTACCAGGACGAGTCGACGAAGGTGTCCATCGTCTCCGTCTCGCGCCGGGCGGGCTTGCCGCAGACCGGGCAGACGGTGTTCACGAACTCGGGCACCTTGGCGAGCGGCGGCTCGCCGGTGCCGGTGATGATGGCCTGCTCCGGCAGGCGGACCGGCAGGTCCTCCACCGGCACGGGCACCGCGCCGTGGTCGGGGCAGTAGATGATGGGGATGGGGGTGCCCCAGTAGCGCTGCCGGGAGAAGCCCCAGTCGCGCAGGTGGTAGCGGACGTTGGCCTCCCCGAACCCCTTCGCCTTCGCGTCGGCGCTCATCCGGAAGCGGGCGTCGGCGCTCGGGAGGCCGGTGTACGGCCCCGAGTCGGCCAGCACGCCGTCCTCGGTGGTGGCGGCGCCGAGCTGGTCGCCGGGCGGCGTGCGCTCGCCGTGCGCCGGCTGGATGACGGTCCTCACCGGGAGGCCGTACTTGCGCGCGAACTCGAAGTCGCGCTGGTCGTGGGCGGGGACGCTCATGACCGCGCCGGTGCCGTACTCGGCCAGCACGAAGTTCGCGATCCAGACCGGGACCCGCGCGCCGGTGAACGGGTTCACCGCCTCGGCCCCGGTGAAGACGCCCTCCTTCGGCGCGCCCTCGCCCGTGCGCGCGGCCGCCTCGGTCCGGCGCATCCGCTCCACGAACGCGCGCACCTCGGCGAGCCGCTCCGGCCGCGTCACCGCCTCCACCAGCGGGTGCTCCGGCGCCAGGACGACGTAGGTGCAGCCGTAGATGGTGTCGACGCGGGTGGTGAAGACCTCGATCTTGCGGTCGGTCCCCTCCACCGGGAACTGGACCTGGGCGCCGACGCTGCGGCCGATCCAGTTGCGCTGCATGGTGGTGACGCGCTCGGGCCAGGCGCCGAGCTGATCCAGCCCCTCGAGCAGCGCGTCGGCGTAGGCGGTGATGCGGAAGGCCCACTCCGGGATGACCTTCTCCAGGACCGGGGACTGGCACCGCTCGCAGGTGCGCTGGCCGTCCTGCTCGAGCACCTGCTCGTTGGCGATCACGGTCAGGCAGCCGGTGCACCAGTTGGCCTTGCCCTGGCGGCGGTAGACGAGCCCCCGCTCCAGCATCTTCACGAAGAACCACTGGTTCCAGCGGTAGTACTCGGGGTCGGCGGTGACGATCTCGCGGTCCCAGTCGAAGGCGTAGCCGAGCGAGCGCATCTCGGCGCGGAACGAGACGATGTTCTCGCGGGTGCGCGCGGCCGGGTGCTTGCCGTCCTTGAGCGCCGCGTTCTCGGCCGGCAGGCCGAGCGCGTCGAAGCCGATGGGGTGCAGCACGTCGTGCCCGCGCATGCGCAGCCAGCGCGCGAGCGCGTCACCGATGGTGTACACGCGCGCGTGGCCCATGTGCATGGCGCCCGACGGATAGGGGAACATCTCGAGGACGTACCGCTTCTCGGCCCCCGGCCGGTTGCCGGCGGAGAAGGTGTGGGCGGCGGTCCAGCGGTCCTGCCAGCGCGGCTCGATCGACTGCGGCTCGTAACGCTCGTTCATGGGCATGGCTGAGCCGGGCATCCTAACCCGGCCCGGCGGGCGCGTCATGCCCGGCGGCGGCGCGCCCGGCCGCGACGGAGCCGGGCGAACCCGCTATATTTCGCGCCCGCTCGACGACCCGGAGAGACCGCCATGTTCCCCCCCGTCTACATCGCCGACATCGCCGCGCACGAGGGCCAGGAGGTCACGCTCCACGGCTGGCTCCACAACCGCCGCTCCTCCGGGAAGCTGCACTTCCTGCAGGTGCGCGACGGCACCGGCGTCATCCAGTGCGTCGTCTTCAAGGGCAACGTGACGCCCGAGGTGTTCCAGGAGGCGGATCACCTGCCGCAGGAGACCTCGCTCGCGGTCACCGGGCTCGTGAAGAAGGACGCCCGCTCGCCCATCGGCTTCGAGCTCGACGTGAAGGACCTCCGCGCGCTGGCGAAGCCGGCGCGCGAGTTCCCGCTCGGCCACAAGGAGCACGGCGTCGCCTTCCTCATGGAGCAGCGCCACAACTGGCTGCGCTCGCAGCGGCAGGCGGTGATCCTCCGGGTGCGCCACAGCGTGGTGAAGGCCATCCGCGACTTCTTCGACGGGCGCGGCTTCACGCTCGTGGACGCGCCGGTCTTCACTCCCAGCGCCTGCGAGGGCACCTCCACGCTCTTCGAGGTCCCCTACTTCGACCTCGGCAAGGCGTACCTCACGCAGTCGGGCCAGCTCTACATGGAAGCGGCCGCCATGGCGCTCGGCAAGGTCTACTGCTTCGGCCCCACCTTCCGGGCCGAGAAGTCGAAGACGCGCCGCCACCTCACCGAGTTCTGGATGGTGGAGCCCGAGGTCGCCTTCATGGATCTCGACGGCGACATGGAGCTCATGGAGCAGCTCGTCGCGCACGTGGTCCAGGCGGTGCTCGCGAAGCACGAGCGCGAGCTCAGGGACGTGCTCGAGCGCGACGTCTCGAAGCTCGCCAACGTGAAGGCGCCCTTCCCGCGCATCACCTACACCGAGGCGGTGGAGGTCATCCAGAAGGCGGGCCACCCGATGAAGTGGGGCGACGACATCGGCGGCGACGAGGAGACGGTGGTCGCGTCGGCGTACGACCGCCCGGTGATGGTGCACCGCTACCCGGCCGCGATGAAGGCGTTCTACTTCAAGAAGGACCCCCAGGACGCGAACGTCGCGCTCGGCTGCGACGTGCTCGCGCCCGAGGGGTACGGCGAGATCATCGGCGGCGGCCAGCGCGAGGACGACCTGGCCGTGCTCGAGGCCTCCATCGCCCAGGCCGGGCTGCCCAAGGAGGCGTTCGAGTGGTACCTCGACGTGCGGCGCTACGGCTCCGTCCCGCACGCCGGCTTCGGCATGGGCGTCGAGCGGTGCGTGGCCTGGATCTGCGGCCTCCACCACGTCCGCGAGACCATCCCGTTCCCGCGCATGATGGAGAGGATCACGCCGTGACGCGCGCCGCGCGGCCGCGTCAGGCGGCCCGCGCGGCCTCGAGGAGCTGCTTCACCAGCTCCGTGACCTGCTGGCTCTGCACCGGCTTCACCAGGTAGCCGTTCGCGCCGAGCGCCTCGGCGCGGCGGCGGTCCGCCTCGGCCGCCTCGGTCGTGATGACGACGATGGGGGTGCGCTGGTGCCGGCCGCCGGCGCGGACGAGGCCGGTGAGCTTGAGGCCGTCGAGCAGCGGCATGTTGATGTCGGTGAGGATGATGTCCACCGGCGTGTGCTGGAGCCGGCGCCAGGCGTCGGCGCCGTCCTGCGCCTCCACCGGGTCGCCCCCCATCCGCTGCAGCGCTTGCACCAGCTGCTTGCGCATGGCGGGGCTGTCGTCCACCACCAGCGCCCTGAAGCCTTCCATCGTCATCGTCCTTCCCGTGCGAACCTTCGCAGCCGCGCCACGATGCCGTCGAGCGGCAGCACCTCGTCCACGAGCCCGGTCTCGGCGGCCTGCCGCGGCATCCCGTAGACCACCGCCGAGGCCTCGGACTCGGCCAGCGTGACGCCGCCCGCCTCCTTGACGCGCGCCACCCCGCGGCGGCCGTCGTCGCCCATCCCCGTCAGCACCACCGCGCAGAGGTCCTGGCCGCACGCCTCGGCGGCGGAGGCGAACAGCACGTCGACGCTCGGACAGTAGCCGTGTCCGCCGGGGCCGCCGCGCGGTCCGGGCTCCTCCAGGGCGGCGCGCACCGGCGCGAGCGGACCGCCCGCGCGCACCAGCCGCAGGTGGCGGCCGCCGGGCGCGATGAGCACCCGCCCCTCGGCCAGCGCCTCGCCGTCGCGGGCCTCGCGCGCGTCGAGGCCGGTGGCGCGCGCCAGCCGCTCGGCGAAGGAGCCGGTGAAGCGCGCCGGCATGTGCTGCGCGACGGCCCAGGCGAGCGGGAGCCCCGGGGGCATGGCGGTGAGCAGCCGGACCAGCGCCCCCGGCCCGCCGGTCGAGGCGCCCAGCACCGCGACGCGCAGGCCGCGGGCCTGCCCCTCCGCCGCGCCGCGGGGCGCGCCGGCCTCGGGGGCCCGCTCCGCGGCGGCGGGGCGCGCGCCCTCGCCCGCGACGAGCGCGCGGGCGGTGGCCAGCCCGGCGCGGAGCCCCGCCTCGAGCGCGGTCCGCTCGGCCGCGCCGGCCGGCGTGGCGACCACGTCGAGCGCGCCCGCCTCGAACGCCCGGAAGACGTCCTGCTTTCGCACGCCCGCGCGCGCCACCACGAGCACCTGGGTCGGCTGGCGGCGGGCGAGGAGCCGGACGAAGGCGAGCCCTTCCAGCGGCCGCGGCGGCAGCTCCAGGCACACGCAGTCGGGCCGCAGCTGGAGCGCCAGCCGCAGCCCCTCCGGCACCGACCGGGCGGCCCCGGCGAGCTCGGCCCGCGGCGCGGCCGCCAGCGCGGCCGTCAGCCGGTCGCGCCCCGCCTCGTCGGCGGCGACGGCGAGGACGCGCAGGAGGGCGGCCGGGGGCCGCGGCGCTGGCGTGGGCGAGGTCACGGGAGGGCGAGCGGCTTGCGGTAGACGAGGTCGTGGCGGAGGTGGAGGATCTCGAAGTCGGCGGTGACGTTGAGCAGCGACTCCGAGTGGCCGAGCAGCAGGTAGCCGCCCTCGCGCAGCTTGTCGCGGAAGGTGCGCACGACGCGCTTCCGCGCCGCCACGTCGAAGTAGATCATGACGTTGCGGCAGAAGATGACGTCCACCGCGCCCACCAGCCCCATCATCGAGTCGTCGAGCAGGTTCAGGTGGCCGAAGCTCACCAGGCGCCGCACGTCCTCCTTCACGTGCCACCGCTCGCCCTCGGCGCGGAACGAGTCCCGCAGGGCGTCCGCCTCCGGCGTCCGGAAGGCGCGCGGGCCGTAGACGCCGGCGCGCGCGACCGCGAGGACCCGCCGCGCGATGTCGGACCCGAACACGTCGAGGTCCCAGCCCTCGAACAGCCCGCTCCGCGCGAGCAGGATGGCGATGGTGTAGACCTCCTCGCCCGTCGAGCAGCCGGCGCTCCAGATGCGGAGTCGGCGCGCGCCGCGGTTCTCCTGCGCCAGGGCGGGCAGGATCTCCTCCGAGAAGGCGCGCAGCTGGTGCGGCTCCCGGTAGAAGTAGGTCTCGTTGGTGGTGAGCACCTCCACCGCGATCTCGATCTCGGCCCGGCGCGACGGGTCGAACCGGAGGAAGCGGTGGTACGCGCCGAAGTCGTCGAGCCCGTGGTACTGCAGCCGCGGCGCCAGGCGGCGCTCCAGCAGGTACCGCGTCTCGTCGCCGAAGCTCAGCCCGGAGTGGGCGTAGATCAGCTCGCGGAGGAGCCGGAACTCCTCCGGGGTCATCGCCGGCGCGGTGGCGAGCGGCATGGTCAGCGCGCGGCGCGCGCCTCCAGCCGGCGCAGCGCCGCCCGCAGCCCCTCGGCGACGAGCGGGTCCTGCTCCGCCTGCGCCAGCCGCCGGACCGGCTCGGCGAGGCCCGGCTCCGCCCGCGCGCCCAGCGCCGCGGCCGCGGCCCGGCGCACGTCCCAGCGGCGGTGCGACGCCGCCGCCAGGAGCATCCCGGTCACCGCCGCGCCGGGCACCGCCGCCGCCGCGCGCACCGCCTCCTTCACCACCTCCGCGTCCGGGTGCGCGAGCGCGTTCGCCAGCACGCCCGGATCGGCCGCCCCCATCTCGGCCAGGGCGTGGAGCGCCGCCGCCGCGGCCTCGGCGGGCGCCTGAGGGTCGATCGCCAGCGCCGCCAGGTGCGGCGCGTACTCGGCCGCGCGGCAGCGGCCCAGCGCCAGCGCCGCCATGGCGCGCACCACCCCCTCCTCGTCCCGGAGCGCCGCCGCCAGCGCGCGGGTCGCCTCCCCCCAGGCCGGCGCCTCGGGGCCGGCGGGGGCCGCACCCGGGCCGCCGGCGAGCGCGCCGATGGCCTGCGCCGCGGCGGCGCGGACCGCCGCGTCGGCGTCGTCCAGGGCGTCGAGCAGCTCGGGCACCTCGGCGCCCACCAGCGCGGTGCGCGCGCCGAGCGCCGCCAGGGCCCCCGCCGCGGCCACCCGCGTGCCGCGGTGCCGCCCGCGCAGCCCCTCGCGCAGGGTCACCACGTCGCGGGCCTCGCCCAGCCGCCCCAGCAGCCGGTAGGCGGCGGGGCGCGGGCCGGCGGCCCGGCAGGCCTCCAGGACCGCCGCGCGCGCGGCCTCGCCGCGCTCCGCCAGCTCGGAGAGCCCTGCAACCGCGGCCGCGGCCACCAGCGGATCCTCGGCCAGCAGCGCCGCCATGGGCCCGGCGGCGCGCGGGTCGCCGAGCTGGCCGAGCGCCTCCAGCGCGGCGCCGCGCAGCGCGGCGTCGTGGCTCCCCAGCGCGGGGATGAGCTCGGGCAGCGCGCGGGCGTCGCCCTGCCGCGCCAGCGCCGAGAGGGCCAGGACGCGCGCCCCCGGCGTGAGCGCGCCGAGCGCGCCCGCCAGCCCGGCGGCGGCGCGGGGGCCCAGCTCGGCGAGCGCCTCCACCGCCAGGGGCCGGAGCTGCTCGTCCTCCCCGGCGGCGGCCAGCGCGGCGGCGTGCTCGGCCGCGGCGGTCCACTGGAGGACCGCGATCGCGCCCGCGCGGACGAGCGGCTCGGCCGCCTCGAGGTGCTCGGCCGCGGCCGCGGCCAGCTCCGGGGCGCGCACGGCCGCCGCCTGCACCGCCGCCGCCAGCGCGGCGGTCAGCTCGACCGGGGTCTCCGGCCGCAGGCGCTGCAGGCCGATCCCGGTCAGGGCCGCCTCGCGCACCGCCCGCGACGGGTCATCGAGCCCGGCCGCGAGCAGCGCCAGCGCCGCAGGCTCGGCGCTCGCGCCGGCCAGCCGCAGCGCCGCGCGCCGCGAGCCGCGGTCGCTCATGAGCTCCGCCAGCACCGGCGCGGCCGGCGGGGCCCGCAGCTGCACCAGCGCGTCCAGCGCCGCCCGGCGCAGCGGCAGGTCGCCGCCCCCGAGCGTGCCGTGCAGCGCCGCGACGGCGTCCGCCCCGCCGACCTTGCCGAGCGCCTCGGCCGCCGCCGCGCGGGCGTTCGGGTCCGGGTCGGCGAGGCAGCGCGCGAGCGCGGCGGTGGTGCGCCGGTCGCCGATGCGCCCCAGGATCTCGAGCACCGCGGTGCGCAGCTCGGCCGCCGGGCGCTCGAGCTCGGGGAGCAGCGCGGGCACCGCCGCGGCGCCGAGCTGCTCGAGGGCCGCGGCCGCGGAGTTGCGGCTCCCCACCGCCAGGTCCGCCGTGAGCGCCACCACCAGGCCGGGCAGCTTGCGCGCCGGCTCGACCCCGCCGAGCCGCTCGACCACCGCCGCCCGCACCCGCCAGCTCGGGTCGGCGAGCGCCTCGAACAGGCGCGCGAGCGTCTCGGGCGCCTCGACGTCGAGCTCGAGGACCGCCCGGTAGCGGCGCTCCTCCTCGACGCGCTCCGCGCCGGGGTCAGACGAGCCGTCGGCGGGGCCGCTCATGCCGGGTCCGGGTGGCCCGGGCGCGGGCGCAGGGCGGCGGCCTCGCGGGCGACGCCCGGCTCGAGCAGGGCCTTCACGTTGAGCAGCAGGCGCAGCTTGCGCGCCGCGGGCCGGGCGCTCCCGGCCCCGCGCTCGCGCGGCGCGCAGACGCCGAGGTACAGGCGAGGACCCGCGTCCCCCCCGAGCGGCGGCGGCCCGATGGTGGCGCGCGGCAGCCGCATCACCTCGAGCACCGCGTCGACCACGAGCCCGAGCACCCGGCCGGCCACGTTCACGACCAGCACCTTGGCGCGCGCGGCGCCGCTCACGGGGAAGCCGAGGCGGCGCCGCACGTCCACCACCGGGATCACCTCGCCGCGCAGGTCCATCACCCCGTCCAGGAACTCGGGGCCGCACGGCACCGGCGTCACCGGGAGCGGCTGGACGATCTCGCGGACGCGGCGCAGGTCGATGGCGTACTCCTCCCCTCCCACCTGGAACGCGCACAGCTCGACGAGCTCGCCCGCCCCCGCCGCCTCGCTCGCGCGGGGCTCCGGCCCGCCGAGCGGGAGCGCCTTCACGCCTCCTCCCCGGCGGCGCCGTCGCGCAGCACCGCGTCGAGGTCGAGCTGGATGAAGAGCCGCCCGCGGTCGCGCCCCAGCGCGAGCACGGCGCCCGAGGCCGACGCGCCCACGCCCGGCCGCCGCTCGATGGCGGAGGCAGCCAGCCGCACCACCTGGGAGACGCCATCGACGAGGAGCCCGCAGGGCTCGCCCGCGACGGCGCAGACCAGCACGCGCGAGAGCCGCCCCGGGGCGACCGGCGGCAGGCCCAGCCGCCGCCGCGGGTCGAAGACCGTGACCACCTCGCCGCGCACCATGATGATCCCGAGCACGTGCGCCGGCGAGCGGGGCACCTCGGTGATGGCCGGCGCCTTCAGGATCTCGCGGACCTGCCCCACCTCGAGCGCGTACTCCTCGGCGCCCAGCGAGAAGGTCAGCCACTCCTCGCGCGACTCCTCGATCGCCGGCGAGGCCGGCGCCGCGGCCAGCGCGGTCAGCCGCGGGAGCGCGGGCGCCCGCTCGTCCTCGCGCCAGAAGAACTCGTCGAGCGGATCGGCGGCCGCGGCGCGGGCCAGCGCCAGCTCGGGCCGGAAGGCGGGCGCGGCGGCGCCGGCGGAGGCGAGCTCCGCCCGCAGCGCGTCCTCGATCCGCTCCAGGTCCTCGGGCTGCAGCTCCGCGTCCATCGGCCGCCAGTCTACCGCGAGGGCGCCGGTCTCACCGAGCGCCCGACCGCCGGGCCGCGCCGGCCGCGAGCACCCCGGCGCCGGAGGTCGGGCGGTGTGGCCGCGCCTCCCACCGGCGGCGGCCTAGCCGGCCGCCTCGGCCAGCGCCTCGCCGTGGAGGACCTCCTCGAGGAGGGCCGCCACGTCGAGCACCAGCACGGTCTTGCGGTTGCCGAGGTCGGTCGCGCCGGCGATGCCGCGCACCCCGGCGAGCGCCTTGCCGAGTGGCTTCACGACGATGTCCTGCTGGCCGACGAGCGCGTCCACCGCCAGCCCGAGGCGCTCCTGCGCCAGCCCCACCACCACCACGAACAGCGGCCCCTCCGGCGCGGGCGCATCGTGCCCCAGGAAGCGCGACAGCCTCGCGAGCGGCACCGTCGCGCCGCGCAGCGTGAGCACCTCGCGCAGCTCGACGGTGCGGAGCTCTCGGGGGTCGACGGTCACGATCTCGAGCACGCTGTTGAGCGGCACCGCGTAGGTGCGGCCGGCCGCGCTCACCACCAGCGCCCGGATGATGGCGAGCGTGACGGGCAGCGTGATGTCCACCCGCGTCCCGCGGCCGACCTCCGTCTGCAGGTCGACGATGCCGGAGAGCGCGGCGATGTTGTTCTTCACCACGTCCATCCCCACCCCGCGGCCCGAGAGCGCGGTCACCTCGCGGGCGGTGGAGAAGCCGGGCGTGAAGATGAGGTTGAGCGCGTCGCGCCGGGAGAGCTGCGCCGCCGCCTCGGCGGTGAGCAGCCCGCGCTCGACCGCCACCTGGCGCACGCGCTCCTCGTCGATCCCTCGGCCGTCGTCCGCCACCGAGACCACCACGTGGTTCCCGCGCTGCTGCGCCGAGAGCACGATCCGCCCCACCTCCGGCTTCCCGGCGCGGCTGCGCTCCTCCGGCGCCTCCAGGGCGTGATCGAGGGCGTTGCGGATGAGGTGCATGAGCGGATCCGACAGCTCCTCCACGATGAGCTTGTCGAGCTCGACCTCGCTCCCCCGCACCTCCAGCTCGGCGCGCTTGCCGATGTCGCGGGTGAGCTTCCTCACCATGCGGGTGAGCTTGTCGAAGATCTGGCCCAGCGGCACCATCCGGACCTCGAGGATGCCGCCCTGCAGCTCGTTCAGCTTGCGCTCCAGCCGGCGGCCCTCGCGGTGCAGCTCGAGGCTCACGGTGGCGGGGTCCTCGCCGGCCCGCAGGCGCTCGGCGACGCCGAGGAGGCTGGTCTTCACGAGCACCAGCTCGCCCACGAGGTTCATGAGCGTGTCGAGCTTGTGGATGTCGACGCGGACCGCCTGCGAGACCGAGCGCAGGGAGGCGTCCACCTCGAGGACGCCCGGCGGCGCGGGCGCCGCGAGCGCCGCCGCCGGGGCGGCGTGCCGCTCTGCGGGCTGGCGCGGAGCGAGGGCGCTGGACGGCGCGGGCGTCGCGGCCGGAATCGTGGTGGAGGCCGGGGTCGCGGCCGGCCTCGAGGTCGAGGCCGCGCCCGTGTTCGCGGTCGAGGTCGCGGTCTTGTTCGCCGTCCCGGTCGAGGTCGAGGTCGCGGTCGTCGTCGAGGTCGAGGTCGCGGTCGGGCCGCTCCGCCCCCCCGCCCCACGCCGCCCGATCGCCTCCGCCCGCGCCGGCGCCGCGGCGGCCCGCACCGCGGCCTCGGGCTGCGCCGACCCGAACAGCACGTCGAAAGCGATCGCGTCCGGCTCGCTCGGCTCCGCCGAAGGCAGGGTGGAGATGACCTCCCCGGCCGGCTTCAGCCGCTTCTTCAGGTCCTCCAGCCCGGTGTCGAAGCTCGCGAGGTCGAACGAGGCCTTGACCCGGTACAGCCCCGCCCCCTTCTCCACGTTGGCGCGGAGCCGGTGCTCCTCGTACTCGGTGAGGACCGACCGCACGGAGGGGTCGAGCGCGAGCGCGTCGAGCGGATCGCGCGCCGCCGGCGCCTCGGTGGAGGCCGCGTCCCGGAGCCGCGCGGCCAGCTGGGCGGCGGGCTCGAGCGTGGCGGCCGCGCCCGGGGGCGTCTGCGCCGCCTCCTCGCCCACGATCCGCCCGAACAGCGCCGGGGCGGCGAGCAGCAGATCGAGGCAGCCGGCGTCGAGCGGGCGGCGACCCATGCGCAGGTCGTCGAGCCGGTCCTCGAGCGCGTGCGCCAGCGCCGTCATGCGCTCCACCCCGAACATCGCCGCGAGGCCCTTCAGCGAGTGGGCGGCGCGGAAGACCGCGTTCAGGGTGTCGGGATCGGCCTCCTGCCCATGGCGCGTGTCCTCCAGCCGGAGGAGGTCCTTGTCGAGCGCCTCGACGATCTCCTGCGCCTCGGAGAGGAAGTCCGAGAGGGCTCTCTGGGATGGGCGGTCCGCCATGTAGGCGTCTCTGCCCAAAAAACCCAGGGCGGAGGCGGACTTATCGTACCACGGCGCCGGGTCGGGGCAAGCCGGGGGGGCGCGGCAGCTCGACCCGCGAGACCGGGGCCAAGAGCTCCACCTCGGTCGCGCGCAGCGCCTCGCGCCCCTGCGAGAGCTCGCGGTGCAGCGCGCGCGCGTCTCCGAGCAGCACCAGCCGGCCCGGCGCCACCGGCAGGAGCGCCTCGAGGAAGAGGCGGCCCCAGGGCGCCTCGCCCGCGGGGAACGGCGGGAGCGCGCCGGCCCAGCTCTCGCTGCGGGCCTTGTGCATGGCCTGGCAGAGGTGCGCCACCTGCGTGGCCCAGGCGGCCGCGTCGGGCGGGGCCGCGGGGGCGCCGAAGCAGAAGATGCGCGGCACCGCGAGGCGCCCGCCGGAGGGGCGCAGGAGCGCCTCGCCGGTCTCCGGCCGGTAGCTCTCCTCGCGGATGGCGCGGGAGATGAGCCCGCACAGCCGCCAGTCGGCGAACCCGGCCAGCCCCTGCAGCGGCCGCTCCGGGCCCACCAGCACCGCCAGCGCGTCGACGTCGAGCGCGTCGAGCGCGGGCAGGCCGAGGTCGTGGAGCTCGAGGCGCAGCGCGGCCACGCCTACCCCTCACCGCGGCGCTTGGGCGGCAGCCCGGCCGCGAGCCGGTCGAGGACCCCGTTCACGAACGCCCCCGAGCTCTCGCTGCCGTACTTCTTGCCGAGCTCGATGGCCTCGTCGATGACGACGTTCACCGGCGCGGCGCTCTGGTGCGCCAGCTCGAACGTCGCCAGGCGCAGGATGTTCCGGTCGACGCGCGCCATGCGGTCGAGGCGCCAGTTCTCCGAGACCGCCTCGATGGCGTCGTCGATGGCGCGCCGGTGGCGCGCCACGCCGCGGACCATCTCCTCCGCCATGGCCATCACCTCGCGCTCGACCGGCTCGAAGCTCTTCCAGAAGCGCGAGAGCGCCTCGTCGAGATCGGTGGAGGCGACGTCGATCTGGTACAGCGCCTGGAGCGCGCGCTCGCGCGCCTTGGTACGCCTTCCGGAGCTCATCTAGTCCGCCCGCTTGCCGGCGCGGGCCACCACGGCCTTGAAGGCGTTCGCCTGCTCGATGGCGGCGGCGGCCGCCTCGGCGCCCTTGTTGCCGGCCTTCACGCCGGCCCGCTCCAGCGCCTGCTCCATGGTGTCGCAGGTGAGGACGCCCATCGCCACCGCGCAGCCCGCCTCCAGCGCGACGTGCGCGACGCCCTTGGTGGCCTCGCCCGCGACGTACTCGAAGTGGGGCGTCCCGCCGCGGATGACGGCGCCGAGCGCCACCACCGCGTCGTAGCGGCCGGAGAGCGCCACCCGCTTCAGGAGCGCCGGCAGCTCGAAGGTGCCGGGGCAGCGGTAGACGTCCACCGCCGCCTCGTCGGCGCCGTGCCGCTTGAGCGTGTCGAGCGCCCCCGAGAGCAGCTGCTCGGTGACGAGCGAGTTGAAGCGCGCGACCACCACCGCGAAGCGCAGGCCGGTCGCGACGAGCGACCCCTCGTAGACGTTCATCGCTTTTTTCCTTTCGCGGGGGCGCGCCGGGGGAGCCCCTTGGCAGCGGCGCGGGACGGGCGAGGGGCGACCAGCGTGAGGAGGTGCCCCATCTTGTCGCGCTTGGTCGTGAGGTAGGCGCGGTTGCGGCTGGTGGGCACCATCTCGATCGGCACGCGCTCCACCACCTCCAGGCCGTACCCCTCGAGCCCGACGATCTTCTTCGGGTTGTTGGTGAGGAGCCGCATCTTGCGCACGCCGAGGTCGCGCAGGATCTGGGCGCCGATGCCGTAGTCGCGCAGGTCGGGCTTGAAGCCGAGCTTCACGTTCGCCTCGGCGGTGTCGAAGCCCTGGTCCTGCAGGTTGTAGGCCTTGAGCTTGTTGACGAGGCCGATGCCGCGCCCCTCCTGGTCGAGGTAGACGAGCACGCCCTTCCCGGCCGCCTCGATCTGGCGCATCGCCGCCTGGAGCTGAGGGCCGCAGTCGCACCGCTCGGAGCCGAACACGTCGCCGGTGAGGCACTTCGAGTGCACCCGCACCAGCACCGGCTCGTCCTCGCGCCACTTCCCCTTCACCAGCGCGACGGCCTGGTGGCCGTCCACCTCGTTCTCGTAGGCGAGCGCGGTGAAGCCGCCGTAGATGGTGGGCAGCGGCGCCTGCGCCGCCCTCCGCACCAGCGTGTCCTTCATCATCCGGTAGGCGATGAGGTCGGCCACCGAGACGATGGGGATGTCGAACTGGGCGCCCAGCTTCTCGAGCTCCGGCAGCCGCGCCATGGTGCCGTCGTCGTTCATCACCTCGCAGATGACGGCCGCCGGCCGGAGGCCCGCCAGCCGCGCCAGGTCGACCGAGCCCTCGGTCTGCCCGGCGCGGACCAGCACGCCGCCGTGGCGCGCGCGCAGCGGGAAGACGTGCCCGGGCCGCGCCAGGTCCTCGGGGCGCGCGTCGTCCTTCACCGCGGTGAGGATGGTGTGGGCGCGGTCCTTGGCGCTGATGCCGGTGGTGACGCCGCGGGCCGCCTCGACGCTGACGGTGAAGGCGGTCCCGAAGTTGCTCGTGTTCGCGCCCTCGTCCACCATGAGCGGGAGGCGGAGCTGCCGCACCCGCTCCTCCGAGAGCGCCAGGCAGATGAGGCCGCGCCCGTGCTTGGCCATGAAGTTGATGGCCTCGGGGCTCACCTTCTCGGCGGCGATGCAGAGGTCGCCCTCGTTCTCGCGATCCTCGTCGTCGACGAGGACGATCATCCGCCCCTGGCGGAAGACCTCGATGGCCGCGTCGATGCGCTCGAGCGCGTGCCTGGCGTGGTCGATGGAAGGGGTCACGCCGCGCTCCCGCCGTAGCCCCACCGCGCGAGAGCGCCCGCGTCGAGCCCTCCCGGCGCGAGCCCGAACTCCGCCAACCTCGCCACGTGCCGCGCGACCACGTCTGCCTCCAGGTTCACCCGCGTGCCCGGCCCGGCCGCGCCGAGCGTGGTGCGGGCGAGCGTCTCGGGGATGAGCGCCACCTCGAACCGGTCGCGGTGCGCCCGGGCCACGGTGAGCGAGATGCCGTCGATGGCGATGGACCCCTTCTCGGCGACGAGCGGCGCGAGCGCCGCCGGCAGCGAGACGGTGAGCCGGGCGCCCTGCCCCTCCGCGGCGCGCGCCAGGACCTCGGCGACCGCGTCCACGTGGCCGGCCACGAGGTGCCCGCCGAGCCGGTCGGAGAGCGTCAGCGCCCGCTCCAGGTTCACCTGCGTGCCCGGGCGCCAGGCGCCGAGCGTGGTGCGGGCGAGCGTCTCGGGGACGGCGTCGAAGGACGCGAGCCCGCCGCCGCGCTCCACCACGGTGAGGCACGCGCCGGAGCAGGCCACGCTCTCGCCCAGGGCGAATGCGTCGACCTCGAGGGTCCTGGGGCGGAGGGTGAGCCGCGCGCCGCCCTGCCGGGGCACCACGCGCTCGACCGTCCCCACGTCGGAGATGAGACCGGTGAACATCGGGAGCGGAATCCTACCGGCAAGCCTGGAAAAGGCCAAGGTGATCCGGGGTGTTCCACGCAACTCCCCGTCGCCGCGTGGGCCGTGATGGCGCCGCACGGTTCAGGTGACGCCTGCGATGGGGGGTGTTTGCGGGGGGAGAGTTCTCCCCCCGCAAGTGAGGCGCCGCAGGCGCCGGAACCGACCTCATGGCGGGGCGGTGCCGACGCGATCAACTCGAGCGAGCGCCGCCATGAGATGCTCCCCCCGTGCCGCTGACCCTCCTCGACGCGGACGCGCGCGACGGCTGGGCCGCCGCGCTGGGCGGCTCGCGCGAGGCGGTCCGGGCGCTCCTCGACGGCTTCGACGCGCAAGCGCGCGCGCAGGCCGCGGCACAGCTCGGGCCGCTCGGCGGGCCGGCCCTCTGCGCGCTGCGGGCGCTCCAGGACCTCCTGCACCGCGCCCGCGGCCGCCGCCACGGCGCCGAGCTCGACCGGGTGGCGGCGCTCGCCGGGCGCGCACCCGCCGAGGTGCTCCTCGCCAACCTCGCCTACGAGCACGGCTGCTCCACGTTCCTCCGCGACGGCCCGGGGGGCCCCCTCCACGCGCGCAACCTGGACTGGCCCTTCCCGGGCGGCCTGCTGCGGCGGCACGGGTGCGTGCTGCGCGTCCACGGGGCGCCGGCGGGCGGGTACGCGGTGGTGGGCTGGCCGGGCCTCCTCGGCGCACTCACCGCGGTCGCGCCCGGCCGGTTCACGGTGAGCGTCAACTACGTGCGCCACCGCCGGGGCGGGCTGGCGAGGCTGCTCGCCCGCGCCGCGGGCGGCGCGCTGCCGGTGGCGTGGGCGGTCCGCGAGGCGCTCGAGCGGTCGGGCAGCTTCGCCGACGCGGTGGAGCGGCTCCGCGCCGCGCCGCTCCTCGCCCCGGCGCTCCTCGCGCTGGCGGGCCCGCGCCGCGGCGAGGCGGTGGTGGTGGAGCGCACCCCCCGCGGCGGCGCCCTGCGGCGCCTCGAGGAGGGCGCGCTCTCGGTCGCGAACCACTACGAGGCGGCGGGGCTCGCCGGGCAGTGCGTCGACTACGACGCGGGCGGCTCGGCGGCGCGCAAGGCGATCCTGGTCCGCGGCCTCGCTCGCGCGGCCCCGCGGGACGCCCGCGCCGCCCTCTGGCTGCTCGCGCCGGCGGTGCGGCCCGAGACGCAGCAGCAGGCCGTCATGCGCGCCGGCGACGGGCTGCTCGTGGTGCGCGCGCCGGGCGAGCGCGCGCGGCGGATCGACCTGTCCCCGCTCGGCGCGCCGCGCCCGCCGCGGCGAAGTCCGGCCGGCCCTCGATCGCGAGGTCGCCGCCGAGACGGCGCACGCTGACGTCCACCAGCGGGAGCGCGTCCGCCATCCGCGCCGGCCCGGGGCCCGACAGCCAGTCCTTGCCGCCGCCGAGGATGCGCGGCGCCAGGTGGACCAGCACGCGGTCCACGAGCCCCGCGGCGAGGAACGCCGCGTGGAGCTCGGCGCCGCCCTCGACCAGGAGGTGGGTGAGGCCGAGGGCCCCGAGCCGCGCCAGCAGGTCGTCGAGATCCACCCGGCCGCCGCGGCCGGCGCAATGCAGCACGGTCACCCCCGGCCCGTGCCGGCCCTCCCCGCCGCGGGCGAGGGTGGCGACCAGGGCCGGCGCCTCGGAGGCGACCGTGAACATCCGCAGCGTGGGCGGCAGGCGGAGCCTGGCGTCGAGCACCACCCGCACCGGATCGTGACCGCGTCCTCCCGGCAGCCGCGTGTTGAGGATGGGATCGTCCTGCCGGGCGGTGCCGGCGCCCACCAGCACCGCGTCGACCTGGTCGCGCAGCCGGTGCACCTCGCGCCGCGCCGCCTCTCCCGTCACCCAGCGCGCGTCGCCGCCGGCGGTGGCGATCTTGCCGTCGAGCGTGACGGCGGCCTTGAGGGTGACGAACGGCCGGCCGGTCTCGATGAAGCGCAGCCACGGCGCGATGAGCGCGTCGCAGGCGGGGCGCGCCACGTCCTGCACGACCTCGACCCCGGCGCGCCGCAGCCGGCGCACCCCTCGCCCCTTCACGAGCGGGTTCGGGTCGCGCGAGCCGACGAACACGCGCCGGACGCCCGCCGCGAGCAGGGCGCGGCTGCAGGGCGGCGTCTTGCCGAAGTGATCGCACGGCTCGAGCGTGGTGTAGAGATCGGCGCCCCGGGCGGCGGCGCCCGCGGCGCGCAGCGCCACCACCTCGGCGTGCGGGCCGCCGGCCCGGGCGTGGTGCCCGCGCGCCACCACCCGGCCGGCCTTGACCAGCACCGCGCCCACCGGCGGGTTGGGGTGCGTCCGGCCGAGGCCCTTCGCCGCCTCGCGCAGCGCGAGGCGCATGAACCGCTCCGGCGCGTCGCTCATGTGGACCCGCGACCGGGGCCCCTGGCCAGCCCCTCCAGCTCGCTCATGAACTCGCCCACGTCGGTGAAGGCGCGGTAGACGGAGGCGAAGCGGACGTAGGCGACCGGGTCGAGCGCGCGCAGCTTCTCCATCACCGCCTCGCCCACCACGTGGCTCGCCACCTCGCGCTCGCCCAGCTCCTGCACCCGCCGCTCCACCGCCGAGACGAGCTCGTCGATCTGCTCGCGCGAGACCGGACGCTTCTGGCAGGCGCGCTGCAGCCCGTCCACGATCTTGCGCCGGTCGAACGGCTCGCGGCGGCCGTCCTTCTTCACCACCTGCGGGAGGACGTCCTCCACCCGCTCGTAGGTCGTGAAGCGGCGCCCGCAGGCGAGGCACTCGCGCCGGCGGCGCGTGACCTGCCCCTCCTGCGCCTCGCGCGAGTCGACGACCCGGTCCTCGGGGTGACCGCACCAGGGGCAGCGCATGCAGGGTCGACCGTCCTCCCGGGCTCCGGGGCTAGTACATCCCGGCGTACATGGGGAAGTGCGCGCAGAGGTCCTTCACCTCGCCGCGCACCCGCGCCAGCACCGCCGCGTCGGCCGGCGCGTCGAGCACCCGGCCGATGAGCGCCGCCACCAGCGTCATCTCGCGGGCGCCCATCCCGCGCGTGGTCAGGGCCGGCGTGCCCACCCGGATCCCGGAGGTCGTCATCGGCTTCTCCGGATCCCACGGGATCATGTTCTTGTTGACGGTGATGCCGGCCTTCCCGAGCGCCTCCTCGGCCACCTTGCCGGTGAGCTTCTTCGGGCGGAGGTCGACCAGCATGAGGTGGTTGTCGGTGCCGCCCGAGACGAGGCGCAGCCCGGCCCGGACGAGCCCGTCCGCCAGCACCTGCGCGTTCTCGAGGATGCGGCGCTGGTAGTCCTTGAACTCGGGCCGGAGCGCCTCGCCGAACGCGACCGCCTTGGCGGCGATGACGTGCTCGAGCGGGCCGCCCTGGATGCCGGGGAAGATCTGGCTGTTCAGCACCTTGGCGTGCTGCTCCTTCGCCAGGATGAGCCCGCCGCGCGGCCCGCGCAGCGTCTTGTGGGTGGTGCTCGTCACGATCTCGGCGTGCGGCACCGGCGACGGGTGCAGGCCGGCCGCGACCAGGCCCGCGATGTGGGCCATGTCCACCACCATGGACGCCCCGACGCTCCGCGCGATCTCGCCGAACCGCGCGAAGTCGAGGGTCCGCGGGTAGGCGCTCGCGCCGACGACGAGGACCTTCGGCCGGTGCTCCTTCGCCAGCCGCGCCACCTCGTCCATGTCGATGGTCTCGTCCCCCTGCCGGAGCCCGTAGGGGACGATCTTGTACAGCTTGCCCGAGAAGTTGACCGGCGAGCCGTGGGTGAGGTGCCCGCCGAAGTTGAGGCTCATGGCGAGCAGCGTGTCGCCCGGCTGCGCCAGCGCGAAGTAGGCCGCCATGTTGGCCTGCGACCCGGAGTGTGGCTGGACGTTGGCGTGGTCGGCGCCGAAGATCTGCTTGGCGCGGTCGATGGCGAGCTGCTCGACCTGGTCCACCACCTCGCAGCCGCCGTAGTACCGCTTCCCGGGGTAGCCCTCGGCGTACTTGTTGGTGAGGGTCGAGCCGAGCGCCTCCAGCACCGCCGGGGAGACGAAGTTCTCGCTGGCGATGAGCTCGAGGCCCTCGGCCTGGCGGCGGGTCTCCTCGCGGATGAGCCGGGCGACGGCGGGATCGGCCTCGGAGAGACGCTGGGTGGGCATCATGAGGGACTCCTCGGGAGGGGTGATTCCAATACCGCCGTCGGACCTACTTTTCCAGCGCGCCGATCTTGTCGACCCGCCGCTGGTGCCGGCCCCCCTCGAACGGCTGCGCCAGGAAGGCGGCCACGACCGCCGCGCCCAGGCCGAGCCCGAGCACCCGCTCGCCCAGGCAGAGCACGTTCGCGTCGTTGTGGGCCCGCGCCATGCGCGCCTCGAGCTCGTTCCCGCAGTGGGCCGCGCGCGCGCCCTTCACCTTGTTGGCGGCGATGGACATGCCGATCCCGGTCCCGCAGACGAGGAGGCCGAAGCGCGCCCGGCCGGCGGCGACCGCCTCGGCCACCTGGCGGGCGTAGTCGGGGTAGTCGACGCTCTCGCCCGAGAACGGCCCGAGGTCCTCCACCTCGAAGCCCCGCTCGCGCGCGACGCGCACCGCCTCGGCGCGGAGCGCGAGCCCCGCGTGGTCCGATCCCGCCACGATCCGCTCCGCCATCACCACCTCCGAAAGGCGCGCGGCCGGCCCAGGATCCCGGACCGGCCGCGCCGAGAGAAGAGAGACCGCGCCGGGCCGCTAGACGCGCTTGAAGCAGAGCACCGCGTTGGTGCCGCCGAAGCCGAAGCTGTTCGACATCACGGCGTCGACCCGCTTCTCCCGGGCCGTGTTCGGCACGACGTCCAGATCGCACTCGGGGTCCTGCTCCTCGACGTTGATGGTCGGGGGGATGACGCCCGTGTGCAGCGCCAGCACGCCGAAGACCGCCTCCACGCCGCCGGCCGCGCCGAGCAGGTGGCCGGTCATCGACTTCGTCGACGAGATGACGAGCCCGCGCTTGGCCCAGTCGCCGAAGACGCGCTTGATGGCCTGGCACTCGGCGATGTCGCCCTTGGGGGTCGAGGTGCCGTGCGTGTTCACGTAGCCGACCTGCTCCGGGGAGAGGCCGGCGTCCTGGAGCGCCATCCGCATCGCCCGCTGCCCGCCCTCGCCCTCCGGCGCGGGCTCGGTGATGTGGTGCGCGTCGGCGCTGGCGCCGTAGCCCGAGAGCTCGCAGTAGATGCGGGCGCCGCGCTTCCGCGCGTGCTCGTACTCCTCGATCACGAGCAGGCCGGAGCCCTCCCCGGCCACGAAGCCGTCGCGGGCCTTGTCGTACGGCCGGCTCGCCTTCTCCGGCGCGTCGTTCCGCTCCGAGAGGGCGCGGGCGGCGCAGAACCCGCCCACGCCGAGCGGGGTGATGGTCGCCTCGGCGCCGCCGGTCACCATCACGTCGGCCATGCCGCGCTCGATGAGCATGAGCGCGTCGCCGATGGAGTGGTTCGAGGTGGCGCAGGCGGAGACGGGCGAGTAGTTCGGCCCCTTGAGGCCGTACTTGAGGCTCACCTGGCCCGGGGCCAGGTTCACGATCAGCGAGGGGATGAAGAACGGGCTGACCCGCTTCACGCCCTTCTCGAGCAGGACCTTGTGCGTCTCCTCGATGGTGGAGAGCCCGCCCAGCCCCGCGCCGATGACGGCGCCCACGCGTTCCAGGTTCTCCTTCGCGAGGTCGAGGCCGGAGTCCTTCAGGGCCATCTCGGCGGCGGCCATGGTGAACTGGATGAAGCGGTCGTTCCGGCGCGCCTCCTTCTTCTCCATCCACTTCTCGGCCTCGAAGCCCTTCACCTCGCCCGCGATGCGGGTGGGGAAGGTCGAGGCGTCGAACTGCGTGATGGGCCCGATGCCGCTCTTGCCCGCCACGATGCCGCGCCAGGACTCCTCCACCCCGATGCCCACGGGGCTGACGATCCCGAGCCCGGTGACGACGACGCGCCGTCTCGACATGTTGCTCACCTCCTGCTCCTTCCCCACTGCATGAAGAGCTTCGACCGCCCCGGCCCACCTCGGGCGGGGCGGCGCGACCTGCCGCGGACGCCTACTTCTTGTGGGTGTTGATGTAGTTGACGGCGTCCTGGACGGTCTTGATGTTCTCGGCCTCCTCGTCGGGGATCTCGACCTCGAACTCCTCCTCCATCGCCATGACGAGCTCGACGATGTCGAGCGAGTCGGCGCCGAGGTCCTCGATGAAGCTGGAGGTGATCTTGATCTCCTCCTCCGAGACGCCCAGCTGCTCCGCGATGATGCCCTTGACCTTCGACTCCACGTTGGTTGCAGTCACGGTCGTTCCTTTCGTTGGGGACGCACTGTGGCCGGGGGATCCGGCTACATGTACATGCCGCCGTTCACCCGGACCACCTCTCCGGTCACGTACGACGCTCGGTCGCTCGCCAGCCAGGCCACGGCGTCGGCCACTTCCTTGGCCGTCCCGAGCCGCGCGAGCGGAATCATGTTCAGCATGCCGGTCTTCGCCGCCTCGGGCAGCCCGGCCGTCATGTCGGTGTCGATGAAGCCCGGCGCGACCGCGTTGACGCGGATGTTGCGGCTGGCGAGCTCGCGGGCCACCGACTTGGTCAGGCCGATGAGGCCGGCCTTGGTGGCGGCGTAGGCGGCCTGGCCGGCGTTGCCCATCTCGCCCACCACGCTGGTGAGGTTCACGATCGCGCCACCGCGGGCCTTCATCATGGGGCGGGTCGCGGCCCGGATGAGGTTGAAGGCGCCGGTGAGGTTCACGTCGAGCTGGCGCTGCCAGTCGTCGTCCTTCACCCGCATCACGAGCTGGTCCACCGCGATGCCTGCGTTGTTGACGAGCACGTGCAGGCCGCCGAAGGCGCCCACCACCTCGTCCACCGCCGCCGCGCAGGCGGCCGGGTCGGACACGTCGAACTTCAGGAGCTTCACCGCGGCCGCGCCCGCCTGCGTGCAGAGCGCCGCCGCCTCCTGGGCCGCGGCCTCGTTGCCGGCGTAGTTGAGCGCCACCTTCGCCTTGCCCTCGGCGAGCGCGATCGCGACCGCCCGGCCGATGCCGCGCGAGCCGCCGGTGACGAGCGCCGCCTTGCCGCCGAAGTCGTACATGCCGGTCATCCCTTCAGCACCGCGAGCGCCTTCTCCAGCGACGCGGGGTCCTCGACGTTCACCACCTCGACGCCCTTGGCGATGCGCTTCACGAGGCCGGAGAGCACCTTGCCCGGCCCCACCTCGACCATCCGCGTCACGCCCAGCCGGGCCAGCTCCTCGACGCACTCGAGCCAGCGCACCGGCGCCGACACCTGCTCGAGCAGCAGCGGGACGATCCGGCCCACCTCGCGGTTGGGCTTCGCCTCGACGTTCGTCACCACCGCCACCCGCGGCTCGCGCCAGGCCACGCCGCGCAGCACCGGCTCGAGCCGCGCCTTGACCGGCTCCATGAGCGCGCAGTGGAAGGGGGCGGACACGGCGAGCGGCAGCACGCGCTTCGCGCCGGCCGCCTTGAGCTCGGCGCCGGCCCGCTCCACCGCGGCCGCGGCGCCGGCGATGACGGTCTGGCCCGGGTCGTTGTAGTTGGCCGGCGAGCAGACGAGCCCGGTGGCCGCCTCGACCGACTCGCAGATGGCGCGCACGCGGCCCGGCTCGAGCCCGAGCACCGCCGCCATGGCGCCCTGCCCGGCCGGCACGGCCTCCTGCATGAAGGTGCCGCGGGCGCGCACCGCCTTCGCCGCCTCCGGCGCCGTGAGCGCGCCGGCCGCGACCAGCGCCGAGTACTCGCCGAGCGAGTGCCCCGCCACGAGGTCCGGGACCACCCCGTGCTCGGCCAGCACCGCCGCCGCCGCCGCCGAGACGGTGAGGATGGCGGGCTGGGTGTTGGCGGTGAGCTTGAGCTGCTCGTCGGGCCCCTCGAAGCAGAGCTGCGACAGCTTCTCCCCCAGCGCCGCGTCCACCTCGTCGAAGACGCGCCGCGCGGCCGGGAAGGCCTCGGCGAGCGCCTTGCCCATGCCCGCCGCCTGCGAGCCCTGCCCCGGGAAGATGAAGGCCAGCTTGCTCATCGGTCGCGCGCTCCTACCAGCGGATGAGGCCGGCGCCCCAGGCCATGCCGGCGCCGATGGCGGTGGTGAGGATGAGGTCGCCGGGCTTGAGCCAGCCGGCGCGGTTCGCCTCGTCGAGCGTCATGGGGAGGCTGGCGGACGAGGTGTTGCCGTACTTCTCGAGGTTCATCCAGCACTTCGACTCCGGGATCTCCAGCCGCTCCAGGGTCGAGTCGAGGATGCGCTTGTTGGCCTGGTGGGCGCAGACCCAGGTGACGTCGCTCGGCGAGAGCTCGCTCGCGGCGAGCGTCTCGCGGCAGGCCTCCTCCAGCGCGCGCACCGCGAACTTGTAGACCTCGCGCCCGTTCATGAAGAGGTGGTGCTTGCCCTGGGCGTACATCTCGGCGGTGAGCGGGTTGCGCGAGCCGGGGCCGGCCTGGTGCAGCATCTGCCAGGCCGAGCCGTCGGCGTGGAGGTGGATCGACTGGATGCCGCGCTTCTCGTCGGTGCTGGGGGCGAGCACCATGGCGCCGGCGCCGTCGCCGAACAGCACGCAGGTGTTGCGGTCCTTCCAGTCGACGATGCGGGTGAGCAGCTCCGCGCCGATGACGAGCGCGCGCTTCGCCACGCCGGTCGAGACGTAGCGATCGGCGATGGAGAGCGCGTAGAGCGACCCGGCGCAGGCGGCCGAGACGTCGAAGGCGAACGCCTTCTTGTTGCCGAGCCGGCCCTGCAGGAGGGCGGCGGTGGAGGGCCACGGGTAGTCGGGCGTGATGGTGCCCATCACGATGAGGTCGAGGTCCTTCGGGTCGACCTGGGCCATCTCGAGGGCGCGCTTCGCCGCCTCGATGGCGAGGTCGCTCGTCGCCTGCTCCGGCGCGGCGATGTGCCGGGCGCGGATGCCGGTGCGCTCCACGATCCACTGGTCGTTCGTGTCGACCAGCTTCTCCAGGTCGGCGTTGGTGAGCACCTTCTCCGGAGCGTACGAGCCGGTACCGACGATGAGCGAGCGCATGCTTTCGAGTCCCTTTCGACCGCGTTGTCAGGCTTCGGGCGCCGCGCCGGGGCGGCCCTGCTGGTGCGTCCCGCCGGCCGCCTGCGCCGCCGCCGCCGCCAAGAGCGCCTCGGCCTGGCCCGCGGCGCGGGCGATCTCGTCGGTGGCGTGGGCGTCGGCGGCGGCCTGCACCCGGCGCACGGCGTTCTGGATGGCGAGCGCGTCGGAGCTGCCGTGGGTGATGAAGCCCACGCCGTCCACGCCGATGAGCGGCGCGCCGCCGATCTCCCGCCAGTCGACCTTGCGCTTCATCGCGCCGAGGGCGCGCTTCGCGAGGAGCCCCCCCAGCATGGCCACCGGGGTCGAGCGCAGCGCCCCCTTGATGAGCTCGCCGATGACCTTGGCGGTGCCCTCCATGGTCTTCAGCGCCACGTTCCCGGTGAAGCCGTCGGTGACCACGACGTCGAAGTCGCCGGTGAGCAGGTCGCGCCCCTCGCAGTAGCCCCGGAAGTCGACGGGGGCCAGCCGCAGGGCGGCCGAGGCGGCGCGGGTGAGGTCGGTGCCCTTGGAGGCCTCCTCGCCGTTGGCGAGGACCGCCACCCGCGGCCGCGCCACGCCGAGCACCCGGCGGGCGTACACCTCGGCCATGAGCGCGAACTGGACGAGGTGGATGGGGCGGCACTCCACGTTGGCGCCCGCGTCGACGAGCAGCGGGCGCCCGGTGAGCGCCGGCAGGACCGACATGATGCCCGGCCGCTCCACGCCCTCGAGGCGCCCGAGCACGAACACGCCGCCCGCCATGACCGCGCCCGAGTTGCCGGCCGAGACCATGCCGCAGGCCTCGCCCCGCTTCACGAGCTCGAAGCAGACGCGGATCGAGTTGTCCTTCTTGCGCCGCATCGCCTGGCCGGGGTGGTCGTCCATGGCGACCACCTCGGAGGCGTGCCGGACCTCGATGGGCAAGCCTCCGGCGTCGCACCGCGAGAGCTCGCGGCGCACCACCTCCTCCGGGCCCACCAGCACGACCCGGAAGCCTTGACGCGCCGCGGCGACGGCACCCTGCACGATCGCTGCCGGGGCGTGGTCACCCCCCATGGCGTCGACGGCGACGGGCAGCGCGCGCGCTTCGGTCATCAGGACGGGCTACTCGCCCGGGGTGATCTGCTCGCCCTTGTACGTGCCGCAGGTCGGGCAAGCGCGGTGCGAGAGCACGGGCTCCTTGCACTTCGGGCACTTCGTCACGTTGGCCGGCTTGATCTTGTAGTTGGCGGCGCGGCGGCGATCGCGGCGCATGCTCGACGTACGCTTCTTGGGAACACCCACGGCGTGACTCCTCTCGTTACTTCTTCTTGAGCTTCTCGAGCCCCGCCCACCGCGGGTCGGGCACGTGGCGATCGCAACCGCAATCGCGCTCGTTCAGGTTCGCTCCACACACGGAGCAGAGTCCCTTGCAGCTCTCCTGGCAGACCGGGTACCGGGGCAGCGCGAGCAGGAGCTGCTCGCGGACCGCCGGATCCAGGTCGATCACCTTGCCGGAGTAAGTCTCCTCGTCGGCGCTCTCCGCGGCGAAGCTGCCGGCCACCCGCGTCGCCGCGTGATCGCCGCCCTGCTCCCCCGTCGCCGCCTCCTCTTCCGCCTCGTCCGCCGGCACGTAGGTGAGCTCGAACTCGAGCGGCACCTCGAGCTCGACCGGCGTGAGGCACCGGCCGCACGGCGCCGTCAGCGCCGCCTCGCCCCGGGCGTCGAACAGGACGCGCCGCTCGACCTTCCGGAGCCTGGCGTCCACGTGCAGCGGTGCCCGGGCGCGGTAGGCGGCGGGGTCGCCCTGCACCATCTCGTCTACGGTTTCCCGTGGGAGGTCCCAGGCTCGCTCGAGCCCGCCCTCCTTGATTTCGTCAATGTTGACGCGCATTTGCGCCGACTTTTTGGCCGAAGAAAGGGGCTCATTATAGGGGGGCGACCTCCCAAGTCAAGGCGTCCCAGGTCATGGGCGCCCGCGGCGGGAGCCGCCTCGGCGTGTCCTCGGCGCCGCCGGCCCTGCCGGCGGGGGCCTGCCTCAGGGCTTCACGAGCCCGCGCGCCACGGCGATGAGCGCCGCCTCGGCCTTGGTCGAGACGTCCATCTTCTCGTAGATGCGCTTCACGTAGGTCTGGACCGTCCCCTCGGCGATGCCGAGCGCCTGGGCGACGTCGGCGTAGGTGTGGCCGTGGACGAGCAGCTCCAGCACCTCCAGCTCGCGCTTGGAGAGCGCCGGGCCGTTGCGCTGGTCCGGGGGATCGCCGCGCAGCTCGCCGAGCAGCACCTTGGCCGCGCGGGGGCTGATGGGGGCCGCGTCGCCGGAGAGGACCTCCTCGACGGCGCGGGCCAGCTCCGAGGCGTGGAACGGCTTCAGGATGTAGCCGGCCGCCCCCGCCCGCAGGGCGCCGAGGACCCGGGCCGGGATGTCGACGGCGGTGAGCGCGATGCACTTCGTCTTCGGCAGCTCGGTCTTGATGGCGCCGATCACGTCCTCGCCGCTCATCTTCGGCAAGCCCAGGTCGACCAGGGCGACGTCGGGCTTCTCGCGGCGGGCGAGCGCGAGCCCCTCCTCGCCGGAGCCGGCCGTCCCGCAGACGTCGAAGCCGTGAGAGGCGAGCACCTGTGCGATGAGGCGGGCTACGGCCTCGTCGTCTTCGATGGCGATGGCGCGGACGGGCATGGGCGTGGGGCCCTCCCCTTTCCTGAGATCAAGCTCGTGAGTAGCAGGGGGGGCTGCCGCGGGTCAAGGTTGAGTCCGGCGGCGAGCGAGGCGCAGGGCCGCCGCCCACGTGGGCGGCGGCTCCGCGCGCGGCACTCACGCCTTGGCGGGCGGCTCGCCGGCCTCGCTGCGCGCCTCGCCGGCCGCCTCGAGCGCCTGGTCGGCGGCTCCTGCGCCCTGGAGGTCGAGCACGATGGCGAGCAGGTAGAGCGCCAGGGACAAGGTCCCGATGCCCTGCCCCACGCTCATGGCGAGGACGAGGAGGAGCGGCTTCGGCGCGACGATGGAGGCGGCCATGAGGGCCAGCGCCGCCAGCGTGGCCAGGGCCGAGACGAACACGAGCTTCTTCACCTGTGCGTGTCTCACTTCTTCTCCTCCGCCGGCTTCGCGCCCGGCCGCCGGGACAGCGCGGTCGGGTGGATCTCGTTGTGGCAGTCGATGCAGATCTGCGCGTTCGAGCGGACGTCGTCCGCGAACGCGCCGTGCTTCTCGACCCAGGTCGCGGCGTAGGTGGAGTGGCACTGGCCGCAGACGCCGTTCATCCGCTTGTTGAAGGCCTCCTGGGTGATCTTGCCCTTGTCCAGGTCCTGGCGCTTGTAGAGCTTGATGGGCGGGCCGCCCTCGCCGTCCGGGCCCGTGCCGGCGTACTCCGTCACGTAGTAGTAGAGGTGCTTGAGGCCGGTGAGCTTGGTCGTGATGGCGCCGAACATGTCGTAGTCGGCGTGGCACGTGTAGCAGCTCTGCTCGCCGAACTTGTGGTTGCGGCTGTGGATGGCCGCCAGGCTCTGCGACTTCGGGTCCGCCGCGTCGCGGATGTACGGCCCCATGACGTGGCACGAGCCGCAGAAGTTGCGCGAGAGCGTGAACTCGTACCCGGCGATGTTCCCGGTCAGCGCGACCAGCACCGGCAGGAGCCCGAGCCCGAGCAGCAGCAGGACCTTGGTCACGCGCCCGAGCGGCGGGCGGCGCACGAGGTACCAGACGAGGATGGCGGCGGAGACGGCGGCGCAGACCAGCGCGACCAGCTTCAGGAGCTCTTCGACGGAGTGGATGGAGGACACGGTGGCGTTCGGTACCACGCCAGATGGGACGGTTCAAGGGTGACATGCGGCAAAAAAGCGCACCCACCAACCCTGCGTCATTCCAGCGCGAACCCGAGGTCGACCCGCACTTCGGCCGCGATGAGCCTCCGGTCGACGGGCTTTTCATTCACCATTGGTGACTGTTCGCGGCAGCGGAATCGCCCCCCGGCGCCCGCCCCTTCGCGCCCCTTCGCGCCGCCCGAGCACGCGGTCGCGGCCGGCTCGGGGTCGCGGTCGCGGTCGTCTTCCCCGTGCTCGCCGTCGTGGTCGCGGTCGTCTTCCCCGTGGTCATGGTCGTGGTCGGGTCGAGTCGGCGGTCATTGCGGCCCTCCAGCGCGCTCCGCAGGCCCTCCCCGGGCTTCCGCCTTGACGTGGCGACCGCGCCACGGCATACGTCTCGCCGTCTGCGCGATTAGCTCAGCTGGATAGAGCGTCGGCCTCCGGAGCCGAAGGCCACAGGTTCGAATCCTGTATCGCGCGCCATCTCGACGGCCCGAATTCGCTGGCGACCTCGCCCGGATTCGGGCCGTTCCTTTTCTGCTCGCCGCGGTCGGGTAGCACACCCACACCCCCGAAGTCGTTCGCGCGCGGCTCGTACACGATACGTAAATACGGCCGCAACATGTCTCGGCCACCCTGCTACAGTCGGCGGCGACTCGCGGAACACGACGTAGGGGGGGGGATCGACATGAAACATGGCGTGCTGGCGCTGGGACTCCTGTGCGGGGCGTGCGGTGGCTCCGAGCCCAAGGTGGTCGTAGGGACGGGGGCTTCCCCGTTCACCGGGGTGGACGCGTATGCGGTCGCGAGCGAAGTGAGCGGGGCCGCCCTGTCGGCGGATGGCTCCGCCTCCGCTGCGTTCACGGGTCGGAGCATCGAGGTGGTGGTCTCCACCGCGCCGGGCGCTTGCGCGCGAATCGGAGCCAGGACGTACAAGGCGAGCACCACCACCGTCGCCATCCTCGTCATGAATGGAGCGCCGGTTCCGATCAGCCCAGGTGCGTACGGCGTCGGAAACCCACGGTCGGGCGACCCGACGCCCTTCGCCGCGGTGACCTCTTACACTTCCGACGCGGCATGCGCTGGCGGGACGCCGCGCGTCTCGGTCAGCGGGGCCGTGACGTTCTCTGCGATCGACGCGGGCGAGGTTTCCGGGAGCCTGGACGTCGTCCTCGACGACGGCACGAGGGTGACGGGCTCCTTCGGTGCCCCCGTGTGTAACGCCGCCGAGCAGAACCTCGCTGGAGTGACCTTCGCTTGCACCCCGTAGCCCCGCAGAACCAGGCCGTGCCCCACCCCGCCGGCGCTGCGTCCGAGCGCCCATCCGGCGGTTCACGCGAGGCGACGGCGTGCGCGCACCGCGGACCCGCCGCCTCGCTCGCCTGTCCCTGCTTGGGCACACGCCGCCTGGGTGCGGCGCCCGAGCCGGCGCGATAGGGAGCCGGCGGAGGCACGACATGGCCGGAGCAGAGCGCAGGGAGCCGCCGGGCGCGGCGGACGCGACGCGCCGCGGGGAGGAGCGGGTGACCGGGGCGCAAGGGGGCCTCGTCACGAGCAGGCGCGAGCCGGACGATCCGCGCGAGGAGGAAGGCTGGACGCAGCCCGAGTCTTCCGCTCAGAAGGGCGCGCTGCCGGACGAGGGCTGAGCGCAGCCGCCGGTGCGCGAAGGGCGAGCGCGCGGCGCGGGCGGGCGCCGGCGGCGCGCTTCCGCGGAGCGCGCCGGCAGGATAGAACCGTCGGCGGGCGCGGCTCGCCGCGCCGCGTGCGATGCCGCCTCTCACCCCGACCGCGCCGCGCCTGCCGCAGCTCGAGCCCGCGGTTCCCGCCGCCGCGCCGCGGCACCGCGCCGCCCTGGCCTTCGGGCTCCTCGCGCTCCTGCTCCTCCTGCGCACGGGCTACGGCCTCGTCTCCGAGTTCTGGTTCGAGGACGAGCTGCAGGTCTACCTGCTCGGCCTCAAGTACGCGACCACCGGCGCCTGGCCGTACTTCGGGCCGGACGTGGTCTACACGCGCTCCCAGATCCCGGGCGCGCTCCAGGCGCTCCTCGTGGGGCTGCCCTTGCGGTGGCTGCGCCTGCCGGAGGCGCCCTGCCTGGCGCTCAACCTGCTCTCGTTCGCCGCGCTGGCCGCGCTCGCCGCGCGCGCGACCCGCTGGTTCCCGGGCCTGCCGCGCTGGTTCGTGTGGGGCTGGGCGCTCACCTGCCCCTGGACGCTCGTCTACGGGACGCGGGTGGTGAACCCGTCCTACGTGCTGCCGTTCGCGGTCCTGTTCTTCGTCCCGCTCCTCGACACGCTCCCCGTCTTCCCCGGCCCGCGCCTCCGCCCCGGCCTCGCCTTCGCGCTGCAGGGCCTCGCGACCACCTGCATCCTGCAGCTGCACCTGTCCTGGGTGCTCCTGCCGCCCTTCACGGCGGCGGCCCTGCTCCTCGCCTGGCGCGAGGCGGGCCCCCGCGCGGCGGTGTCGCGGGCGGCGTCCTGGGCGGCGGGAGCGGCTGCGGGCGCGGCGCTCCTCGTCCCCACCTTCCTCCGCTACGGCGCGTCCGGCACCGGCGGCGTCGAGCACAACGTGGCGCTGCACCCGCGGGCGCTGCTCGAGCTCCCGGCGCTGGTGCAGCGGTTCGTCTCGTTCGGCGCCTTCGAGGTCCCCTACATGCTGGGCGGCGACCGGGCCCAGCGCGTCGCGGTCCTCGCGGCGCATCCGTGGGTGATCCCCTTCGCGGCCGCGCTCTTCGCCGCCTTCCTCCTCCAGGTCGCGCTCTACGTCCTGTCGCTCCTGCGGCGGGGCGCCGCCGCCTGGACCCGGCTGCGCGACCTCGTCCTCGCGTGCCTGGCGCTCCTCGCCGCGGGCTTCCTCTTCTCGGTGAAGGGCCCCTCCTCGCACACGTTCTACGTCCTGTTCCCGGTGGCGCTCCTGTGGAGCTTCGCGTGCCTGCAGCGCGCCCTGGCGGCGCGCGCGCGGCTCCGGGTGGCGCTGGCGCTGCTGCTCGCCTGCGGCGCCGTCTTCCACGCCGCGCTCGCGCTCGAGCACTACCGCCACCGCTCGCTCTACCGCGACCGGGACCGCGTGGTGCGCGCGCTCGAGGCGCGCGACCACCGCCTGCTCGGGACGCGCCGCGCCGAGGCCTGGGGCCGCGGGTACTGAGAAACGAGCGGGGCGGGACCCACGGTGGGTCCCGCCCCGAGCGCCGGAGCGCAGCTCGCGCCCGCGGGCCGCGCGCTACTTGCCGACGCGGTCGATGGCGCCCTGCCCGGCGGCGCTGGCGGCGTCGGTCTTCGCGTCGGCGGCGTTCCCGACGTTCTCGACCTTGCCCTGGCCGGCCGCCTTGACCGGCTGGAGGGCGGCGCCCCCCGGCGCGGCGTCGAGCTTCGCCTTGGCCTTCGCCTTCGCGCGGCCCGTCTTCTGCTTGGCCGCGGCGGCGCCCTCGCCGACCTTCTGCTTGGCCTTGGCCTTCACGCCCGCGCCTTCGGTCTTCGCCTTCGCCTCGGCGGCGCTGGCCTTCGCCTCGGCCGCGTTGGCCTTCGTCTCGGCGGCGTTCGCCTGGCTCGCGCCCTCCTTGCGGGCGGCCGCCTCGGTGCTCGCGGCCTGCGCCTCGGCCTGGGCGGACGACCCGGCCGCCTTCTCCTTCGCGGCGTCGAGCTGACCACCCAGCTGCCCGAGCTGCGCCGCCGCCGGCGACGCGACCGCCAGCGCACCCGAGATCATCACGGCCCACGTGAAGCGTTGCATGGTCCTTCGTCCTCCTGGACTGCGGGTTGAAAAGCGAGGAGGCGCCGCCCGCCTCGCCGGCGGCGCCTCCCGAGGAACGTGCGGCTCAGCGCCGCCCGGCCGTCACTGCGCGATGACGAACTCGACGCGCCGGTTGGCGTCGCGCCCGGCGGCGGTGTTGTTGTCCGCCACCGGGCGGGTCTGGCCGAAGCCCTTCGCCTGGAGGCGGTCGGCCGCCACGCCCTTGTCGACGAGGTACTTCCGGACCGCGTCGGCGCGGGCCTGCGAGAGCTTCAGGTTCGCCTTCGCTCCGCCGCGGTTGTCGGTATGCCCCTCCACCCTGACGGTCTTCACCTCGGGGTGGTCCTTGAGCGCCGCCGCCACCTCGTCGAGGAGCGAGTACGAGCGCTGGTCGATGGTGGCCTTCCCGGTGTCGAACAGCACCTTCTCGGTGAGCTGGAGCCGCTCCTTCGTGACCTCCACGCGCGCCGGGGGAGGCGGCGGCGGCGGCGCGATCGTGTAGTCACCCCCCGCGGCCGCGCTGCTCGGCGCGCCCGGGGCGACGGCGATCGCCTTCAGCGTCGTGGTGCGGTCGACGGTGATCGGTCCGGTGTAGACGGGCGAGTCCGCCGTCGGGGTGCTGCCGTCGGTGGTGTAGTGGATCACCGCGCCGGGCGTGGACGACGCGATCGTCACCGTCTGCGCCGCGGGGTACGAGCCGGGCGGCGGGTCGAAGGTGGCGGCGGCCGCGGGCTCGGCCGGGGCCGGCGGCGGCGGGGGAGGCGTCGGCTTGGGCGCGGGCGCGGCCACCGCCTCCACCGGCAGGCAGCCGAGCGTGCAGGGCATCTGGCACGGGTTGCAGTGCGAAGCCTTCGCGATGGCCTTCGCGTTCGCCTCGCTCTGGGTGGTGGAGCAGCCGCTCGTCCACGCGGCCGCGGCCGCGAGCAACGCGAGAGTTCTCTTCACGAGGATCTCCTCCGGCGAAAGGGGGCGCCGCCCCGCGGAGAGACGCGAGGGGCGCCTCTCCCCGCGACCGGCGCGGAAGCGCAGCCAGGCTACCGCACGCAGGGCCGGCCGACTCCCGGTTTCCAGGTCCCGAGAGGGGTCCAACCTCCGGCGCAGCACGCGCGGAACGCGAGCCAGCCCTACTTCGCGCGGGGCCGATGCGGCGACGGGCAGGAGCGCGCGCCGTGCTTCTCGTCCCACTGCTGGTGGTAGTCCTCCGCCACCCAGAACGGGCCGGCGGGGGCGATCTCGGTCGTGATGCGGTCGGTCAGGCGCCGCTGCTCCTCGTCGCGCGAGGCGCGGGCCGCCGCGAGCTGCTCCGGACCGAAGGTGAAGAGGGCCGAGCGGTACTGGGTCCCGTGATCCGGGCCCTGGGCGTCGCCGCTGGTCGGATCGTGGGTCTGCCAGAAGAAGCGCAGGAGCTCGGCGTAGCTCACGCGCGCCGGGTCGAACTCGACCAGCACCGCCTCCGCGTGCCCGGTCCGGTCGGTGCAGACGTCCTCGTAGCTCGGGTCGCGCGCGTGGCCGCCGGTGTAGCCGACCGCCGTGGCGACCACCCCCGGCACCCTCCGGAAGCGCTCCTCCACGCCCCAGAAGCACCCCTGGGCGAAGATCGCGAGCTGGTCCTGACCGCTCGGCGTGAGCGCGGTGCCGTGGCCGGCGTGGCCGGGGTGGGTGCCGCAGGCGGGGTTGCCGATCGGGCCGCCCGCGGCGTGCGGCGCGGGCCCCGGGCCGGCGGCGAGGATGGCCAGGGCGAGCACCGCGGCGGCGGCGGCGCCGACGAGGGGCGCCGCGCTCACGGCGCCCCTCCGCCCGGCGCCGGCGCGGCGCCGGCGCGCTGGAAGAGCGCCAGGTACTGGCCGTACCCCTCGGCCGCCAGCCGCTCCACCGGCACGAACCGCAGCGCGGCGGAGTTCATGCAGTAGCGGAGCCCGGTCGGCGGCGGGCCGTCGTCGAACACGTGCCCGAGGTGCGACCCGGCGAGCCGGGAGCGCACCTCGGTCCGCGCGAAGAGGAGGCTGCGGTCGGTGCGGGTGGTGACGCGGTCGGGGTCGAGCGGCCGCGTGAAGCTGGGCCACCCGGTCCCGGAGTCGAACTTGTCGAGCGAACTGAAGAGCGGCTCGCCGGAGACGACGTCCACGTACAGCCCGGGCTGGTGCTCGTCCCAGTAGGCGTTGTGGAACGCGGGCTCGGTGCCCTCGCGCTGCGTGACCGCGTACTGCTGCGGCGTGAGCCGCTGGCGCAGCTCGGCGTCGGTGGGCTTGTGGAAGCTGGACACGGGCACCTCCCGGGCAGCGGGCGCCGGCGCAGGGCCGGCGTCCGCCCCCGCCCGGCAGGCGAGGGCCGCCGCCGCGGCGACTGCGAGGGCGCCGGCGCGCAGGGGTCTCACGCCCGAAGAGATGCTGGCCGCGCCGCGGCGTTTCACGCCCCGCTCGGGCGAGCGTGCGAGCGGGCGGCGAGGCGGCCCGCCGGCGGCGGTCAGCGCCCCCAGCGCCCGCGCAGCACGACCTGGTACTCGCGCACGTCCACCCCGCGCAGCGCCTCGACGTGCCGCACCTCCAGCGCGTCCCAGGGCACGTCGTGGATCTCGCCGGTCGCGTCGTCGACGAAGTGGTGGTGCCGCTCGAGGTGGGGATCGAACACCACCCGCCCCTCCGCCAGGACGAGCTGCTGCAGGAGCTGCTCGCGGACGAGGAGGTTGAGCGTGTTGTAGACGGTCGCGCGCGAGATCACCGGCGTCCGGCCGCGGACGACCTCGAAGACGCGATCGGCGGAGGGGTGATCCTTCGCGCCGAGCACGTACTCGGCCACCGCCAGCCGCTGCGGGGAGGGCTGGATGCCGCGCTCGGTGAGCGTCCTGACGATCGCCTCGCGATCCACGACTAAGAGTTAACGGGCCGGGGGCCCTGCTCGCAACGCGCGGCTCCTCGGTGTCGCAGAGCCCAACCGGGACCAGCGGCCGTGAGCCGGCGCGAGTTAGACAGCGTCTAAACCCCTCACCCGCAGCCTCCAAGGAGAGACCCGATGGCCAAGCTGAACGGCTCGAAGACCCACCAGAACCTCAAGGACGCCTTCGCCGGCGAGTCGCAGGCGAACCGGCGCTACCTCTACTTCGCGAAGGTCGCGGACGTGGAGGGCTACCCCGAGGTCGCCTCCAACTTCCGCGAGACCGCCGAGGGCGAGACCGGCCACGCCCACGGCCACCTCGACTACCTCAAGGAGGTCGGCGATCCCGCCACCGGGCTGCCGCTCGGCGACACCGCCACGAACCTCAAGGCCTCCGTGGCCGGCGAGACCCACGAGTATACGGACATGTACCCCGGCATGGCGAAGACCGCCCGCGACGAGGGCTTCGCCGAGATCGCGGACTGGTTCGAGACGCTGGCCAAGGCCGAGAAGTCGCACGCCGGCCGCTTCCAGAAGATGCTCGGCCTCGTCTCGTAGCCGGCCTGCCGGGCGCGCGGGCTCCCCGCCCGCCGCGCCGGCGAGGAGGACCCCGTGAGCGAACAGCGGATCTCGTACCAGCCCACCCCCGGGCTCTCGTACGACCCCACCGAGGAGAAGTACTGGGACCCCGCCGGCCTCGACCAGGAGGTCCGGCGGGCGTTCGAGATCTGCCACGGCTGCCGCATGTGCTTCAAATACTGCGGCAGCTTCCCCACCCTCTTCTCCCTCCTCGACGAGCAGTACGACGGCGACGTCCGCCGCCTCACCGGCGGCGACGTCGAGGCCGTCATGGACGCCTGCTTCCAGTGCAAGCTGTGCGAGGTGCAGTGCCCGTACACGCCGCGCGACGGGCACGAGTTCCAGCTCGACTTCCCCAAGCTCGTCCACCGGCACGACGCGCTCGCGCTGCGCCGCCGCGGCAAGACGCTGCGCGAGCGGCTGCTCGGCGATCCCGACGGCTCCGCCCGCGCGGCGCGCGCCTCGCTCGGGCTCGCCAACGTCGCCAACCGCTCGCGGCCGCTGCGCGTCCTCATGGAGAAGGCGATCGGCGTCCACCGCGACAAGCTCCTCCCGGACTTCGCGCGGGAGCCGTTCGACGCCTGGGCCGAGGCGAACGGCTTCGTGCGCGAGACCCCCGGCGGCGAGGCGGTGCTGTTCCAGACCTGCTTCGTGCAGCACAACGAGCCGCAGGTGGGGCGCGACGTGCTGGAGGCGCTGCGCGCCTGCCAGGTCGACGTCCGGGTGGTGAAGGGGCTCGCCTGCTGCGGCATGCCGGCCTGGGAGCACGGCGACCTCGAGGCGCTGCGCGCGCAGGCGCACCGCGACCTCGACCTGCTCCTGCCCTTCGTCGACGCCGGGGCGAAGGTGCTGGTGGTGAACCCGACCTGCTCCATGATGATGCGCCGCGAGTGGCCGCACCTGCTCGCGGGCGAGGACCGCGCGCGCGCCCAGCGGCTCGCGCCGGCGGTGCGCGATCCCTCCGAGTTCCTGTGGGCGATGCGCGAGGAGCCGCGCTTCGTCTCCGCCTTCAAGAGCGCGCCGCCCGGCGGCAAGGTGGCCTACCACGCGCCCTGCCACCTGCGGGCGCAGGGGATCGGCTTCAAGGGGCGCGACCTCCTGCGCCGCATCCCGGGCGTCACCGTGGCGGCCACCGTGGTCGAGTGCTGCGGGCACGACGGCACCTACGCCATGACGGTGGAGGGCTTCGAGCCGTCGCAGAAGGTCGGCCAGAAGGCGTTCGCCGGCATGCAGGCCGCCGGCGCGCGGGTCTGGGCCACCGACTGCCCGCTGGCGGCGCTGCAGTTCCAGCAGCACGCCGGGACGAAGCCGCTCCACCCCCTCGCCATCCTGGCCCGCGCCACGCGGCCGGACGGCTTCGCCGACCTGGAGGAGAAGGCATGAAGGTGCAGCGATCGGAGCTCCTGCCGCTCGAGACCTACGACGCCCGGCGGGCCGAGGTGCGCGCCCGGGTGCTGGAGGTGAAGCAGCGCCGCCGCGTCCACGCCGGGCCGCTCACGTTCCTGTTCGAGAACGCCGACACGGTCCGCTACCAGGTGCAGGAGATGGCGCGCGCCGAGCGGCTCTTCCGCGAGGAGGAGCTGCAGCACGAGCTCGACACCTACAACGAGCTCCTGGGAGGCCCCGGCGAGCTCGGCTGCTCCCTGCTCATCGAGCTCGCGGAGCCCGCCGAGCGCGACGCGAAGCTCCGGGCCTGGGTGGCGCTGCCCCGGCACCTCTACGCGAAGCTCGCCGATGGCCGGCGCGTCCGGGCGCGCTACGACGACCGCCAGGTGGGGGACGACCGGCTCTCCTCGGTGCAGTACCTCAAGTTCCCGGTCGGGCCGCAGGCGCCGGTCGCGATCGGCTCGGACCTGCCCGGCCTCGAGGTGGAGGCGGTCCTCACCGAGGCGCAGCGCGCCGCGCTCCAGGAGGACCTCGCCGTGTCGCCGACGTGACCCGCCGGCGCCTGCGGCGCATGGCCCTTCGTTCCGCCGCGCGGGCGGGCTCCGCGCGCTAGAGGGGAGGAGACCCGCGCCGGCGCGCCCGCCGGGCGCGGCAGCCCATGCTCGAGCTCCGCCACCGCACCCTCCACGGACACGACGTCGCGTACCGCCTCGAAGGGGAGGGCCCGCCCATCCTCTTCGTCCACGGCATCGCCGGCACCTCCGCCACCTGGCTCGCGCCCATGCGCCGGCTGGTGGCGAGCCACCGCGTGCTGGCGCCGGACCTCCTCGGCCACGGCGCCTCCGCCAAGCCGAGGGGCGACTACTCGCTCGGCGCGCACGCCTCGTTCCTGCGCGACCTCCTGGCCGCCCTCGAGATCCCGCACGCCACCGTGATCGGCCACTCGCTCGGCGGCGGGATCGCCATGCAGCTCTCCTACCAGCACCCCGAGGTGTGCGACCGGCTGGTGCTCGTCGCCAGCGGCGGCCTCGGCCGCGACGTGAGCCCGTTGCTCCGCCTCCTCTCGCTGCCCGGCGCCGAGTTCCTCTTGCCCTTGCTCGTCCCGGCCTTCGTGCGCGAGCGGGGTAACGCGCTGCAGGCCTGGCTCGCCGACCAGGGCGTCTCCTCGCCGCGGCTGGCCGAGATGTGGCAGGCCTACACCTCCCTGGGCGACGCCGAGAGCCGGCGCGCCTTCGTCCGCGAGCTGCGGTCGGTCGTGGACCACGGCGGCCAGGTGGTGAGCGCGCAGGATCGCCTGCACCTCACCGCCGAGCGCCCGCCGCTCATCGTGTGGGGCGCGCGCGATCCCATCATCCCGGTGGCGCACGCGCGGGCGGCGCACGAGGCGATGCCCGGCAGCCGCCTCGAGATCTTCGAGGGCGCGGGGCACTTCCCTCACGCGGAGTGCCCGGAGCGCTTCGCCGCGCTGGTCAGCGAGTTCGTCGCGGGCGCCGCGCCCCGCGCGGCGGAGCTGGGGCCGCCGGCCGGGGCCGGCGGCACCTCGTAGGTCGGGACCGCCCCAGGCGGCGCTGCGCGGGCTTCGCGCCGCGCGGCGTTGAAGCTCGCCCGGCGCGGTGGTAAACGGACCGTCCTTCATCCATCCTCTCAAGGAGAAAGACACATGCGGTTCGCGCGCTCGCTCGCGCTGGTGGTGGTCGTCGCCGCCGCCGGCTGCACGAAGAAGCAGGAGGCGCCGCAGGGCGCTCCACCCCCCGCGGCCGGCGCGCCGACCGACACCCTGCGCATCGGCCACGTCACGAGCCTCGCCGGCGCCGAGGCGACCTTCGGGACCTCGGCCAACAACGGCGTGAAGATGGCCGTCGACGAGGTGAACGCGAAGGGCGGCGTGAACGGCAAGAAGGTCGAGCTCCTCGTCTACGACGACCAGGGCAAGCCCGAGGAGTCGGCCACCGCCGCCACCCGCCTCGAGACGCAGGACAAGGTGACGGTGCTCATCGGCGCCATCACCTCCAGCCGCGCGCTCGCCATCGCGCCCATCTCGGACACGAACCAGGTCCCCACGGTCAGCCCCTCCGCCACCAACGCCAAGGTGACGAAGGACGGCGACAAGACGCGGCCGTACATGTTCCGGGTCTGCTTCATCGACCCGTTCCAGGGCACGGTCATGGGCAAGTTCGCCCGCGAGAACCTGAAGCTGAGCAAGGCCGCCATCCTGCGCGACGTGTCGAGCGACTACTCGGTCGGGCTGGCCGACTCCTTCATCAAGGAGTTCACCCGCCTCGGCGGCCAGATCGTCGCCGACGTGACCTACAAGGCGGGCGACCAGGACTTCAAGGCGCAGCTCACCGCCGTGAAGGCGAAGAGCCCCGAGATCGTCTACCTCCCCGGCTACTACACCGACGTGGCGCTCATCGGCCGCCAGGCGCGCGAGCTCGGCCTCAAGGCCCCCATGGCCGGCGGCGACGGGTGGGACTCCGGCAAGCTGTACGAGATCGCGCAGGGCGCGCTCGACGGCTCGTTCTTCACGAACCACTACACGGACGAGAACCCCAGCCCGGTGGTGCAGGACTTCGTGAAGAAGCACCAGCAGGTCTACGGGAGCCGCCCCGACGCCTTCGCCGCGCTCGGCTACGACGCCGCGCGGGTGGCCCTCGACGCGCTCCAGCGCGCCGCGACGCCCACCCGCACCGCCGTCCGCGACGCGCTCGAGCAGACGAAGGGGTTCCAGGGCGTGACCGGGACCATCAGCTTCGACGCCGACCACAACCCGGTGAAGTCGGCGGTGGTCCTCGGGGTGGAGCACAACAAGCCGAAGTACGTGACGACCGTCGAGCCTTGACGAACACCGCCCCACGGGCGCCGCGGTCGAGCGCCCTCTTCGACGCCCTCGAGGCGCGCTGGGAGAGCGCGCTGGCCCGCCGCGTGGTCGCGGACGGGCTGGTGCTCGTCTTCCTGGCGAGCCTCGCCCACGTGGAGCTGGGGCGGCGCGGGCTCCTCCCGCCCGCGCTCGCCCCGGCGCACCCGCGGAACCACTTCCACGCCGTGCAGGTCGCCTTCTACCTGCTCCTCGGCTACGAGGTGGTCGGGCTGGTGTTCGGGCTCGCCCGCTCGGTGGCGAACGCGGCCGGCAAGCAGTTCGAGATCTTCTCGCTCATCCTGCTGCGGCAGTCGTTCGAGGCGTTCGGCGACCTGCACGAGCCCATCGTCTGGGGCGAGGTGCGGGGGACGGTCCTCGAGATGCTCTCGGACTGCGCCGGCGCGCTCGTCATCTTCGTCCTGCTCGGCCTCTACTACCGCCTGCAGCGCCACCAGCCGCTCTCGCCCGACGCGAAGGACCGGCAGAGCTTCATCCACGCCAAGAAGGCGGTGGCGCTGACGCTGCTGGCGCTCTTCCTCGGGGGCATGGGCTGGGCGGCGCTGAGCGCGGTGGTGCTGCGCCGGCCGCCGCCCGCGTTCTTCGAGTCGCTCTACACCCTGCTCATCTTCGCCGACATCCTGGTGGTGCTCATCTCCGCCCGCTACAGCTCCACCTACCGGGTCGTCTTCCGCAACTCGGGCGTGGCGGTGTCCACCGTCCTCCTGCGCCTGGCGCTCTCCGCGCCGGTCTTCCTCAACGCCCTCCTCGGCGCGGTCGCGGTCGCCTTCGCGCTGGCGCTCACGGTCGCCTACAACCTGTTCGCGGCGGGCGAGGTCGAGCGGCCCCCGGCCCCGGCCCTCGCCCCGGGATCGCTCGCCCCGTGACGCCGCCGAGGGCACCGGAGGTGCGCGCCCTGCACCTCCGCATGCTCCTCGACGCCCTGCCCGCGCTCGGGCCCGAGCCGGCACACGAGGTGATGGCCAGGATCCCGGCGCCGACGCTGGCCCGGATCCGCCGCGCCGGCAGGCTCGCCTGGCTGCCGGTGCGGCTGCTCGTCGAGACCTGCGAGGCGGCGGCGGCGGTGCTCGACGAGGAGGGGCTGCGGCGCTGGGGCGGCGTCGCCCTGCAAGCCGCCGCCGGCGCGCCGCTGACCCGCGCCTTCTTCCTGGCGGTCCTCGGCCGCGAGCGCCACGATCCCGCGGCGCTCCTGTCCTCCCTGGTCAAGGCCTGGCCGCTGCTCTACGCCGGCTGCGGGGACCTGCTGGTGATGGAGCGAGCGCCGGGCGCGCTGCGGCTGCTGCAGGGCCCCACCCCGCCGGCGCTGCGCCGCAGCGCGACCGTGCTCCCCCTCGTCGGCGCACTGGGCGCGGTCCCGGCCCACTGCGGGCTCGCCGGCCGGGCGGACGCCGCCTGGAGCCCGGACGTGGAGTGGTTCGAGTACCGGATCAGCTGGGCGCCGCCGCCCCGGACCTGAACGGCCTCACTGCGTCTCGCGGGGCCGCTCGGCGAGCTCTGCGAAGTGCCGGTCGGAGGCCGACATGTGCGACCCGAGCTCGGCGCGCAGGTCGAGCGCCATCACCACCGCCAGCGCGCGCTCGCCGGCCGCCACCAGCTCCCGGGTCTCGGCGATCTGCGCGAGCAGGTCCCGGTGCTCCTGCCGGTGCGAGTCGAGGTGGCCGTACGCCGCCGCCTCCATGAGCAGCTCCTCGCCGGCGAAGTGCGCCGCGCTGTACCCTGCGAGCTGCTCGGCGATCCGCCGCGCCACCCGCGGCCGGCCCGCCTCCAGCGCGTCGGCGAGCGCGCTCGCCAGCGCCAGCTGCAGATGGTGCTCGCGGTCGAGCGCCTCGTGGCCCAGGTTCAGCCTCTCGTTCCAGGCGTGCGTCTCTTCCATGCCGTCTCCGCACCGGTCGACCCGGCGAGTCGGCAGGTCTCTGACCGGCGGAGCGGAGGGAGGGCAACCCCTTTCTGGGCCGTAGACGGACGGACCGCCGAGCTCGCGCTACGCCTCGCCGGCGAGCTCGACGCAGCGCGCCACCGCCTGCCGCAGCGCCTCGGCGTCGAACGGCTTCTCGACGCGCAGGTTCGGGACGCGCTCGAGGAACTCGCGCGCCGCGGGGGTGAAGGCCCCTCCGGTGAGGAAGATCATCCGGCCCGCCAGCTCGGGGCGCCGGGCGCGCAGCGCCTCGTAGCACTCCATCCCCGAGAGCCCCGGCATCATGAGGTCGCACAGCACCACGTCGAACGGCTCGCCGCGCTCCAGCCGAGCCAGCGCCTCGGCCGGCTCGGTCAGGGCGACCACCTCGTGCGCGCCGCGCAGGGTCCGCGCCACCGCCCGGCACACCAGCGCCTCGTCGTCGAGGACCAGCACCCGCCCGCGCCGGCCGGCGGTGGGCCCGGCCGGCGCCGGGGCGGGCTCCGCCGGCCGCGCCGGCAGGAGGACGCGAAACCGGGTGCCCCGGCCGACCGTGCTCCGCACCTCGATCTCGCCCCCGAGCGTCTCGACGATGCCGTGGCAGATGGCGAGGCCCAGGCCGGAGCCCTCGCCCACCGGCTTGGTGGTGAAGAACGGGTCGAAGATGCGGGCGAGGTGCTCGGGGGCGATCCCCGCGCCGGTGTCGGACACCTCGAGCGCCGCCCGGCCGTCGGGAGCGCGGGAGGTGGCGACGCGGATGGTGTGCTCGGCCGGGCGCCCCTCGGGGATGGCGTGCGCGGCGTTGACGAGCAGGTTCAGGGCCACCTGCGCCAGCTCGTGCTCGCTGCCCGCGACCGGCGGCAGGTCGGCGAGCTCGACCACCAGGTTCGCCTTCGGCCGCAGCTGCCGCTCCGCGATGCGGACCGCGGCGCGCACCGCCTCGGTCAGGCTGGCCGGGCCGGCGGGGTGAGCGCCGGCGTCCGCGCGGGAGAACGTGCGGAGCCCGCGGACGATCTCGGAGATGCGGCGCGCGCCGTCGCGCGCCTCGCGCACGGCCGCCAGCGCCTCGCCGTCGGGGGCGCCGCCTCCGCCGGCCCCGCGCAGCCGCTCCTCCAGGAACTCGAAGTTGGCGAGCAGGTAGGAGAGCGGGTTGTTGATCTCGTGCGCCACCCCGGCGGCGAGCGTGCCGATCGAGGCCAGCCGGTCGGCGAAGACGAGCTGCGCCTGCAGCCGCCGCTGCTCGGTGACGTCGCGGCTGACGGCCAGGTAGCCCACCACCGCCCCGGCGTCGTCGCGCAGCGCGGCCCAGGTGACCTCGACGTCGATGGACGCGCCGTCCGCCCGGCGGTGCCGATCGTCGAAGCGCAGCTCCCCGCCGGCGTCCACCCGCGCCCTCCGCTCCGCCTCGACCGCCGGGTCCGCGGCGGAGCCGAGCGCCTCGCGGAGGGGGAGCCCCGCCGCCGCGCTCGCGGACCGGCCGTAGATGCGCTCGGCGGCGCCGGTCCAGGCGGTGACGCGCAGCTCGCGATCGGCGGCCACCACCGCGTCGCTGAGGTGCCGCAGGAGCGTGCCCTGCAGCCGCGCCAGCCGCTCCACCTGCTTGCGCTCGCTCACGTCGCGGGCGACCGCGACCAGCCGGCGCAGGTCTCCGACCTCGGCGACCCGCGCCACCAGCTCGACCGGGAAGGTCGAGCCGTCGGCCCTGCGGAAGAGGGTCTCGAAGCGCGCGGAGCCGCGCTCGACCGCTCCCGCCAGCTCGCGCTCGAGCTGGGCCCGCGCCTCCGGCGGCGCGAGCTCGCGGAGCGGCAGGCGCGCCAGCGCCTCGCGGCGCCCCGCCAGCGCGGCCACGGCCCGCTCGTTCGCGTCCACCAGCTCGCCGTCGAGGGCCGCGACGAACACCAGGTCGTTCGCGTTGCTCCACAGGTAGTCGAGCCGCTGGCGCACGCCGCGCGCCTCGAGCTCCAGCGCCCGGCGCTCCAGGGCCCGCTGCTCCGAGCGCCACCAGGCCGCGGCCGCCAGGGCGGCCGCGATCAGCGCCACCCCCACGCCGGCGGCGAGCGCGCGCCCGCGGCGGGCCGCCGGCTCCAGCAGCTCGGCCTCGTCCACCTTGACCGCCACCGCCCAGGGCGCGGCCGGCACCGGGCGCCAGGCCTCGATCACCGCGACGCCGCGGTAGTCGCGGACGACCCCGTCCCCCCGCTCGCCGCGCGCGGCCCGCGCCAGCGCCCAGCGCTCCGGGTCGGACCGGAGCCGGCGCGGTACGGCCTCGCGGAAGACGTGGCGCAGCGGCTCGAGGAAGAGCTCGTCCTCGCCGTCCAGCGCGCCGAAGAGGATCTCGCCGCTGCGGGTGGCGGTGGGCCAGGCGCGGACGGCGCTGGGCAGGGCGGTGGCGACGTCGCCCTCGAGGAGCACCGTGCCTGCCACCCGGCCCGCGCCGTCCGGGATGGGCAGCGCGACCACGAGCCGCCCCGCCTCCCCCGGCAGCGGGTCGAGGCGGGGCGCGCCCTCGCGCCGCGCGCGGCCGGCGGCCGCCAGCTCGACCTCGCTGGCGCGCGGCCAGGGCGAGGTGGCGGCGAGCACCCGCCCGTCGAGGGAGACCAGGCACGCGCGCGAGAGCCGCAGCCGCTTGAGCCGCGCGCGCAGGGACTCCGTCACCTGGGCCTCGTCCGTCCCCCCGATCTCCCCGCGGGCCACGCGCACCAGCGCGGCGTGGACGAACGGGTGCGTGAGGAGGCTGCCGGCGTCGTCGAGGAGCTGCTGCCGCCACTCGGCGATCTGCTCCACCTTGAGGTCCGCCACCGCGGCGAGCTCGCGCTGGAGCTGCCCGCGGAGCTCGCGCTCGAAGGCGACGAAGTGCGCGCGCGCCGCGCCGGCGAGCGCGCAGGCGAGCGCCGCGACGATCGCCGCCGGAACGATCCAGGTCCGGGTGGTCCCGCGCAGCATGCCGCCCCACGCCGGCTCGAGCCAGCCGGTCAGGCGAGCTTATCGCAACCGCACCCCGGAGGCGCCGCGGGCCGCGTGTGGGCGGGCTCCCCACCCGCAGCGCGCGCGCCCACCTCGGCCCCCAGCGACTCCGATGCGAGCCGCGCCGGCCGTGCGCTAGGCTGCTCGCCTCGACCTGGGAGGGTCCCCCGCTTGTGGTTCTTGTTCTTCGGGCTCGGCGCCGCGTCGATGCCGCTCTGGCACCTCCCTGCCCGGCTGGCGCGCCTGCCGTGTCCCCCGCCGCCGGAGGCGAGCTGCGCGCTCTTCTTCCTGTCCGCGGCGCTCCTGCGCCTCGTCATCCTGCGCGCCCGGGTGGGCGCGATCGAGGGGCGCGAGCGGCGCGCGCGCCGCGCCCCGAAGCGCGAGTCGCGCTTCGGGCTCCCGCCGCCCGGCCTGCTGGAGGTCGGCGCCGGCATCGGCAAGGGCGTCGCGGAGGCGGTGATGGGGAACGTGGTCGGCGCGGCCTGGGCCGGCGCGGCGCTCCTCCTGCGAGTGGCCGCGTCCCGCGCTCCCGAGGATCCGCTGGTGGCGGCCCGCCGGGCGGCGGAGCGACGCCGCGCGGTCGAGCGCGAGCGCCGGCGCGCGGCGTGGTGCGTGGCGGGGGTGGGGCTCGTCTGCGCCTGCGTGGCCTGGTGGCCGCTGCTGGCGCCTCGCGTTCCGGCCGCCTGGGCGGTCGCGATCGATCTGGCACACCGGAGGAGCTGGCGATGAACGGAACGTCCCGGAGTCCGGCCGGAGGGCGCGAGCGGCACGTCGATCGCGAGGCGCTCCCCGATCCTGCGCTCTTCACCCGGCGGAGCGCGCACCGCGCGGCCGTGCGGCGCATCGTCTTCGCCGCCGTGGCGCTGGTGGCGGTCGCGGCGCTGGGCGCGATCGGGCTGCGCGGCGCCTCGGCGCGCGCGGGCTCCGCCCGGCGCGCCGCGGCCGCGGCCACCGCGGCCCTCGAGCACGCCGCCTCCGGAGGCGCGGCGCTGACCGGCCGCGAGGAGGCGAGGCCCGCCTCCCCCGCGGAGCTGGCGGACCTGCAGAAGAGCTGGGTCGGCAGCGAGGCCATCGCGCCGCGCTCGGCGCGCGTCGACCCCGCCAGCGGCGAGGAGGTCCTGCCGTTCCAGGGCTTCGGCCTCCAGGTCGACACGGCGCCGTCCGGCGCGAGCGTGCTGGTGGACGGCGAGGACATGGGGACGACCCCGCTCCTCACCACCGTGCCCTGCCAGCCGGGGGAGCAGGTCCGCGTCCTGGCCAAGCTGGGCGAGCTGTCCGCCTCGGCGGTCACCCGGTGCCGGAAGGACGTGCTGGTGAAGCTGCCGCTCACGCTCCGGCGCGGGCGCTGAGCGGCTCACTTCCGCGTGGCCGTGCGTGGTCGAGAGGCCGCGCGCCCCTCCCGGCCCTCACGCCGCGCGCTCGGCCGCCGCGCCGACGCCCACCGCCCGCCACGCCTCCTTCACGATCTTCTCCGCCTCGGCGCCGAGCAGCGCCCGTGCGGAGAGCGCGGTGGCCTGCGCCGCGCCGGCGAAGTCGCTGGTGCGCCCGAGCGTGTGGCAGAGCGCGTGGTACCAGACGCGGCCCGCCTTCTCCCAGGCGTGGCCGCCGAACGCCTTCGCGCACAGGTAGAACGCGTGGTTCGGGATGCCCGAGTTCACGTGCACCCCGCCGTTGTCGTCCTCGGTCTCGACGTAGCCCTTCATCGTCGCCGGCTGCGGGTCCTTGCCGAGCCGGCGGTCGTCGTAGGCGGTGCCCGGCGCCTTCATCGAGCGCAGCGCGGCGCCGTGCACGCCCGGCGCGAGCAGCCCCTCCCCCACCAGCCAGCTCGCCTGCGCCACCGTCTGCCCGAGCTTCCACTGCTTGACGAGCACGCCCAGCACGTCGGCGAACGACTCGTTGAGCGCCCCCGGCTGTCCCTCGTATACCAGGGCCGCCTCGGCCTCGACCACGCCGTGCGTGAGCTCGTGGCCGATGACCTCCAGGCAGCGCGTGAAGCCCTGGAAGAGCTTCCCGTCGCCGTCGCCGAACACCATCTCGCGGCCGTTCCAGAAGGCGTTGTCGTAGGCGCGGCCGAAGTGGACCGAGGCGTCGAGCCGCTCGCCCCGGCCGTCGATGGAGCGCCGCCCCAGCACCTCGGCGTAGAAGTCGTAGGTCGCGCCCAGCCCGTCGAACGCCTCGTTCACCGCCGCGTCGCGCACCGGCGCGTCGCTCTCGCCCCGCACGAGCCTCCCCGGGAGCCGCTGCAGGTGCAGCGCGTCGTACAGGGTCCGCCGCTTCTGCCCCGCCGGGACGCCGCCGCGCTGGTCGGCGACCGCGTGCCGCTCGCCGCGCAGCCGCTCGGTGGCCATGAGGGTGTCGACGGCGCGCCCCCGCTCCTCGTCGGCTCCGTGCTGGGCCAGGTGGCGGAGGATGTGGGGCGGCACGATGCCTTGCGGGGCGTGGCGAGGGCGGGGTGGACTCATGGTGACGAACAATGACTCGAAGTGACGTCCCCCTCAAGCGCGATCGCCCGCCGAACGCCCCGCCAGGGGCGGCCGAGGGAGCGGGCGCCACTCCCTTCATGAGGGTCCCCGCTTCCCGGCGAGGCCCCCGCGCGTCCACACTCCGCTGCGCGCACCCCACGAGCCTGGAGAGAGCCATGGTACGGCCCGCCGTCGCGCCCGACCTCGTCCACCGGATGGCGGCCGTGGTGGGCGCGGAGCACTGCATCTCCGATCCCGCCGACCTCCTCGTGTACGAGTGCGACGGCCTCACCCACGGCCGCACCACCCCGGCGCTGGTCGTCCTGCCCGCCACCACCGACGAGGTGGCGCGCGTGGTGAAGCTCGCCTCGGAGGCGGGTCTGCCCATCGTCCCGCGCGGCGCCGGCACCGGCCTGTCCGGCGGCGCGCGCCCGGTGCCCGGGTGCGTGGTGGTCGGCCTCTCGCGCATGACGCGGGTCCTCGGGGTCGACCTCGAGAACGGCACCATCCGCGTCGAGCCCGGCGTCATCAACCTCGACGTGTCGCGCACGGTCCAGGCGGGCGGCTACTACTACGCGCCCGACCCGTCCTCGCAGGGCGTGTGCACGGTCGGCGGCAACGTGGCCGAGAACTCCGGCGGCGCGCACTGCCTCAAGTACGGCTTCACGGTGAACCACGTCCTCGCCGCGCGGGTGGTCCTCGACGGCGGCGAGGTGGTCGACCTCGGCGGCCCGGCGCTCGACCCGCCCGGCTACGACCTGCTGGCGGTGCTGGTGGGGAGCGAGGGGATGCTCGGCATCGCCACCGAGGTGACGCTGCGGCTCCTGCGCAAGCCCGAGGCGACCCGCACCTTCTTCGCCACCTTCCCCTCCACCGACGAGGCGGGCGCGGCCGTCTCCGGCATCATCGCGGCCGGCATCCTCCCCGCCGCCATCGAGATGATGGATCGGCTCGCCATCGCGGCCGCGCGCGCCGCGACCGGCCTCGACTGGCCCGACGTGGGCGCCGCGCTGCTCATGGACGCCGACGGCGCCACGGCGGAGGTGGAGCACGTCTCGCGGCGCGCGGTGGAGATCGCCCGCGCCGCCGGCGCGCTCGAGATCCGGATCCCCCGCGACGAGGCGGAGCGGCAGCTCATGTGGAAGGGGCGCAAGTGCGCCTTCGCGGCCATGGGCCGCATCAGCCCCAACTACCTGGTGGAGGACGGGGTGATCCCGCGCTCCGAGATCGCGCGGGTGCTGCGGGACATCGGGCGCCTGGCCGAGGAGGCCGGGCTGCGGGTGGCGAACGTCTTCCACGCGGGGGACGGCAACCTGCACCCCCTCGTGCTCTACGACGCCCGCGCCCCGGGCGAGGAGGAGCGGGCGGCGGCGCTCGGCCGCGAGATCCTGCGGCTGTGCGTCCGGTACGGCGGCTCGATCACCGGCGAGCACGGCGTGGGCGCCGAGAAGGCGGCGGCGATGGCCGACATGTTCGGGCCGGACGACCTCGAGACCATGGCGCGGGTCCGCTGGGGCTTCGATCCTCGCGGGCGCTTCAACCCGGGGAAGGTGTTCCCCACCCCGCGGCTCTGCGGCGAGCGGCCCGGGCCCTACCAGCCGCACCCGCTCGAGCTGGCCGGACAGGCGGAGCGATGGTAGCGCTCGGGCGAGAGGGCACCCCCGCCGACGCCATCCTGGGCGTCGTCCCGCGCGAGGTGGTCGAGCCCGCCACCCTCGACGAGGCGGCGGAGGTGCTCGCGGCGTGCGCCCGCGACGGCCGCGCGGTCGCGTTCGTGGGAGGCGGGACCGAGCTCGAGCTCGGCGCGCCGCCGCGCCGCCTCGACGTCCTCCTCCGCACGGCGCGCCTCGCGCGCGTGGTGGAGCACGCCCCCGCCGACCAGATCGCGGTGGTCGAGGCGGGCCTGCCCCTCGGCGAGCTGCAGCGGCGGCTCCGGCCGCACCGCCAACGGCTGGCGCTCGACCCCCCGCTCGCGGAGCGCGCCACCGTGGGCGGCGTCGTCGCGGCGAACGCGTACGGCCCGCGCCGGCACCGCTTCGGCGCCGCGCGCGACCTCGTGGTCGGCATGAGCTTCGTGCGCGCGGACGGGGTGCTGGCGAAGGGCGGGGGCAAGGTGGTGAAGAACGTGGCGGGCTTCGACGTGCCGCGGCTGCTGGTGGGCTCGCTCGGCACGCTCGCGCTCATCGGGACGGTCACCTTCCGCCTGCACCCGCTGCCCGAGGCGGACCGGACCGTGCTCGTGCCCATGCTCGACGCCGGCGGGCTGCGCGCGCTGGCGGCGGCGCTCGGCCAGGCGCAGCTCGAGCCCTCGGCGGCGGCGGCGCTCCTCACCGGCGACGGCTTCCAGCTCGCGCTCCGCTTCGAGGGCTTCCCGCCGGGCGTGGCGGAGCAGGCGCAGCGGCTGTTCGCGCTGTGCGAGCGGCTGGGCCACGGCGTCGAGCCGCTGGAGGAGGAGGGCGCCCGGGCCTTCTGGGCGCGGCACAACGCGGCGCGGTCGGGAGGCGCGCTCCGGGCCCGGCTCACCTTCCCGCGCACCGGCCTCGAGCCCGCGGAGCGCCTGGCGCTCCGGCCGCTGCTCGCATCGCTGGGCGGCGCGGCGGCGGCGATCTACCCCACCCTCGGCGTCGCCTTCGCCTCCGGCGAGCCCGCCGATCCCGGCGCGGCCGCCCGGGCGGTGACGGAGGCGCGCGCGGCGCTCGCCGCGGCCGGCGGCTCGCTCGTCGTGGGCGCGGCGCCCGCGGAGGTGCGGGCGCGGGTCGACCCGTGGGGCCCGCCGCCGCCCGGCCTGTCGCTCATGCGGCGCGTGAAGGCGCAGCTCGACCCCGAGGAGCGCCTCGCCCCCGGCCGCTTCGTGGGAGGGATCTGAGATGACCGAGCCGGCAGCCGCCCGCGCGATGCCCGCCGCCCCCGCCGCGCGCCGCCCGGAGGACGACTGCGTGCACTGCGGCTTCTGCCTGCCGCACTGCCCCACCTACCGCTCCTGGGGCGAGGAGATGGACTCGCCGCGCGGCCGGATCGACCTGTACCGCGCGCTGGGGGACGGCCGGGTCCGCCTCGACGACGCGGTCGCGGAGCACTTCGACCGCTGCCTGGGCTGCCTGGCCTGCGTGACGGCGTGCCCGTCGGGCGTGCGCTACGGGGAGATCCTCGAGTCCGCGCGCGCCCGCGTCGAGCGCGAGCGCCGGCGCCCGCTCGTCGAGCGGCTCCACCGGGGCCTCCTCTTCGCGCTCTTCCCCTACCCGCTGCGGCTGCGCGTGGCCGCGCTCCTCATCTTCCTCTTCCGCGTGACCGGGCTGCAGTGGCTCGTGCGCCGGAGCGGCCTGCTCCGGCGGCTCTCCCCGCGCCTCGCCGCGCTGGAGGCGCTCGCGCCCCCGCTCGGCCCGGCCGGGCTCGCGGCGCGCCTGGCAGAGCGCACGGGACCCGCCGGGGCGCGCCGCCTGCGGGTCGGGCTCGTCGCCGGCTGCGTGCAGCGCGTCTTCTTCCCCGGCGTGAACGCCGCCACGGTCCGCGTGCTCGCCGCCGAGGGCTGCGAGGTGATCGTGCCCTCCGGGCAAGGCTGCTGCGGCGCCCTGTCCCTGCACGCCGGCCGCGACGAGGAGGCGCGGCGCATGGCGCGCGAGCTCATCGCGCGCTTCGAGCCGTACGCGCTCGACGCGGTGGTGGTGAACGCGGCGGGCTGTGGCTCGTCGCTGAAGGAGTACGGCCGGCTCCTGGCGGGCGATCCCGCCTGGGCGGCGCGGGCGGCCGCCTTCGCCGCCCGGGTGAAGGACGTGAGCGAGCTCCTGGCGAGCCTCGCCCCGCGCGCGCCGCGGCACCCCTTCCCCGTCCGCGTCGCCTACCACTCCTCCTGCCACCTCGGTCACGCGCAGCGCCTGCAAGAGCCGCCGCGCGCGATGCTCCGCTCCATCCCCGGGCTCGAGCTGGTCGAGGTCCCCGAGCCCGATCAGTGCTGCGGGAGCGCCGGTGTGTACAACCTGCTGCAGCCCGCCAGCGCCGCCGAGATCGGCGCGCGGAAGGCGGAGCACGTGCTCACCACCGGCGCCGCCCTGCTCGCGAGCGCCAACCCCGGGTGCACCCTCCACATCCAGCGGATGCTGCGAGAGCGCGGCACCGAGCTCCCGGCCGCGCATCCGATCGAGATCCTCGACTGGTCGCTCCGCGGGGTGCCGCCGCCCTGAGGTCGGCGCGCGAAGCGCGGTGGGGCGGGGCGGGGCCCGTCTCTACGACGCCCTCTCTACGACGCCGTCCGCATGATGCGGAGCCGCGCGCCGACGCCGCTCACGGCGCGGCGGACGCTCGACCAGGCGGTGGCGAGCGCCTCCGCCGGCTCCGGGCGGACCTCGGGCGCTGGCAGCGGGCGCGCGGGGACGGCCGCGGGTGGCGCGAGCCGCTTCAGCTCGGCGCTCGCGCGCTGGAAGTCCCGGATCGACTGGCGAATGACGTCTCCGTTCGAGGCGCCGTCCAGCGAGGCGAGCACCGCCTTCCGGTAGCGGACCCGCGCCTCCTCGTACCTCGCCATGGCTCGCTTCAGTTCGCTGGTCATGAGCTCGACCTCTCCCGACCCTTCGAAAGGGGTCTCTCCGGCTCGCCTCCCCAACGGGCGACCAGGAGGGGATATGCCTGCCCCGGCGGTCCAGGGAGCCCCCCACCGGGACCGCGACCGGCGAGCGCAGGCGTGCCTGCCGGATACCCAAGCGCTTTTCCGGTTCGATCCCAGATGGAGTTCCCGTGCTCACGCTACGGCTCGAGACGCCCCGGAGGGGCTCGGAGTCCTTGCGACCGCGCCGCGCTTCTGCTCTCCTGCGCCCCAGGAGAGACACGTGCGACTTACTTCCGAGCTGGCGAGCGGTTACGAGGAGATCGACGGCCAGCACCGCGTGATGCTCGACCGGATGGAGGCCCTGGCGCGGGCCGCCCAGGCGGACGATCTCGCGCAGGCCAAGGAGATGCTCTCCGCGCTGGGCGACTACCTCGTCTCCCACTTCCAGGCCGAGGAGTCGATGATGGCGGAGACCGCGTATCCCGAACGCGGCCGCCACAAGAGCGCGCACGACCTCTTCATGCAGGACTTCGCGCAGCTCGGTCAGGAGCTGAGCGGGCAGGGGCTCTCACCCCCGATCCTCGCCTGGATCGGGACGCGGCTGCCGGAGTGGCTCAAGTTCCACATCCAGGTGAACGACCTCCCGCTCGGGCGCTACCTCGCGAGCCGCCACTTCCGGCCCGCGGCCGCGCCGCGCGTCGACAAGCCGCGCGCCTCCTGAGCTGGGGACCCCGGCCGACCTCCCGGCAAGGGGCTGCGTCAGCCGAGCAGCGCCTGCAGCGCGGGCGCGATGGCGAGCGCGGGGAGCATGGCCCCCACCCGCACCCGTCGGTCCTCGACGGAGAGGCCGCCGAGCAGCAGGTTCACGCCGATCCCCACGATGAGCAACCCGCCCGCCCCACTCACGAGCAGCACGCGAGGGTCGACGGCGGGGTCCGGCAGGCTGCGCGCCAGCCCCGCGGCCCCGAGGCTCATCCCGCCCTGCAGCGCGCCGAGCACGAGCGCCGAGAAGCCGACGCCCACCCCGTAGACGCCGGCGAGCGCGATCGAGGCGATGCCGTCGAGCGCCGACTTGAGCACGAGCGTGCGGGAGTCGTGGGAGAGCCCGTTCTGGATCGAGCCCACGATCGCCATGGGGCCGATGCAGAAGAGGAGGCTCGCGGTGACGAACCCCTCGGTGAACCGCCCGCTGCCGCGGAACCGCCGGCGCAGGAAGTCCCCCAGCGTCTGCAGCCGCTCCTCGAGCCCGAGCGCCTCCCCGGCGATGGCGCCGAGCGCGAGGCTGACGAGCGCCACGATGACGCCCGGCACCCGGCCGGCGTGCAGGCCGTCGAGCTCCCAGGCCATGCGGAGGCCCACGAGCAGCGTGACGAGCCCGAGCACCTGCATGAGCGTGCGGCCCATGCGCTCGGGCAGCCGCCCGCCGGCGGCGAGGCCGACCGCGGTGCCCAGCACCACCGTGCCCATGTTGAACCACGTCCCCGAGGTCCTGGCGAAGAGCTCCATCGCGCTGCAGCCGCTCCTTCTGCCGCCGGAGGCGGAGGCCGCGGCGGGGCGCGCATTGTAGAGCAGCGGCGGGCGGGGCGCGACCGGCGTCTCGCCGGCCCCGCAGGAGCCGCGCTCAGTGCGCGCAGAGGCGCGCCACGGCGCGGTCGAGCTGCGTCGCGTCGAACGGCTTCGGCAGGCACGCGTCCGCGCCGGGGGGAGGCTCGCCGGGCGCCGCGCTCGTCACCAGCACCGGCAGGTCGTGCAGCGTCGGGTGGCACCGCAGGTGCTCCAGGAACGTCCAGCCGTCCATGCGCGGCATCATGAGGTCGAGCACGATCGCCTGCGGCGAGACCACGGCGAGCAGCTCCGCGCCCTCCTGCCCGTCCGCGGCCACCACCACCTCGTAGCCGGACAGCTCCAGGATCTCGGCCAGCGCCGTCCGGATGTCGGCGTCGTCGTCGATGACGAGGAGCCTCCCCTTGGGCGCGTCGCGCAGGCGGTGGTCGTCGCGCGCCGGGCGCTCCGGGTCGCGGGCGCCGCGCGAGCCGCGCTCCAGTTCCTGAGGGTGCGGGTGACTCTGCATGGGCATCCGACCCCAAACCTGCTTACGCCCGGCTGGGGGGCAAGGGGTGAGGTCGCGCGCGCCGGCGGCCAGGCGAGCGATCAGGCGCGCGGCGCGCGGGCGGCCTCGGGCGAGGCCTCGAGCAGCGCCGAGAGCGCGACCAGCTCCCGCGCCTGCTGGGCCCAGGGCGCGCGGCGCGCCAGGTAGAGCGCGACCGCCGGCCCGGCCGCGGGGAGCCCGCGCTCCTCCAGCGCCCCCATCAGCGCCTCGAAGTCGCAGGGCGGCTCCGGGTTCACCCGCAGCACGAGCCGGATCCGCGCGCACGCCTGCGCCGCCGCGTCGAGCACCCGCAGCCAACCGCCGCCGCCGGCGTGCGCGCTGCGCCGGGGCACCTCCAGCGCGACCTGCAGCCGCGCCACCCCGGCCCTCGCCAGCTGGCGCGCGGCCGCCGCGTCGAGGCCGGCGCCGTCCCCGACCACGTAGGCCGCGAACCCCACGCCCCACGCGAGGCAGGCGCGCTGCAGCCCGCTGGACAGGGCCGCCGCGGCGCCGAGCTCGCGGAGCGGCTCGCGGCCGAAGATCGCGAGGTCGAGCCAGCCGGCGCGGCGCTCGGCGACCCGGCGCAGCACGCTCTCGGCGAGCTCTCGAGCCCCGACGCCGCGGAGCCCGGGCCACGGCACATGGAGGTCGACGAGGCAGGAGAGGGCGGTGCCGCCGGGCGGCCCCCCGGCGAGCCGGGCCCTCACGTCTTCCTCGAAGAGCACGCGCATGCTCGCTCCCGCGGCGCCGAGCTCGCCCCGCTCCCCCTGGATCGACGTTGAGCCCGGGGCGCCGGGTCGGCCTTGACCCTCGTCACGCAACGTGGAGTTCAGGTGGGGTGCCTCCGCGCGGCGCGCCCTCGGCGGTGGCCCCCCGCCGCGCGGCGCTCGCCAGCCCCGCGCGTGGGGGACGCTTCGACTATGCTCCCGGGGTTCGCCCGCCAGCCGGGCGCGATGGAGGGGGCGTGAGCCGGAGCGTCACCGCTGAGGAGGCCGTCTCGGTCGTCCGGTCGGGGCACCGCGTCTTCGTGCACAGCGTCGCGGCCGCCCCGCGGCGGCTCATCGCGGCGCTCACCGCGCGCGCCGGGGAGCTGCGGGTGGTGGAGATGGTCCACCTGCACACCGAGGGCGAGGCGCCCTACGCCGCGCCGGAGCTCGCGAAGAGCTTCCGGGTGAACGCCCTCTTCGTCGGCGCGAACGTGCGCGCCGCCGTGCAGGAGGGGCGCGGCGACTACCTGCCCGTCTTCCTCTCCGAGGTGCCGCAGCTCTTCCGGCGCGGCCTGCTGCCGCTCGACGTGGCGCTCGTCTCGGTCTCGCCGCCCGACCGGCACGGGTTCTGCTCGCTCGGCGTCTCGGTGGACGTCGCCCGGGCGGCGGTGCAGACCGCGCGCACGGTGGTGGCGCAGGTGAACCGGCACATGCCGCGCACCCACGGCGACGGGCTCATCCACGCCGACGCCATCGACTACCTGGTGGAGGGCGACGACCCGCTGCCCGAGCTGGCGCCGCGGGCGCTCTCGGAGGTGGAGCGCGCCATCGGGCGCCACTGCGCCGAGCTGGTGGAGGACGGCGCCACGCTCCAGGTCGGGATCGGCGGGCTGCCGCAGGCGACGCTCGCCGCGCTGGCGGGGCACCAGCGCCTCGGCATCCACTCCGAGATGATCTCGGACGCGGTGGTGGACCTGGTGGAGCGGGGCGTCGTCACCGGCGAGGCCAAGCGCGTCCACCCGGGCAAGGTCGTGGCCGGGTTCGCCTTCGGGACGCGGCGCCTGTACGACTTCCTCGACGACAACCCGGCGGTGGCGATGCTCGACATCGCCTACGTGAACGACACCGCCGTCATCCGCCGCAACCCTCGCGTCACCGCCATCAACAGCGCGATCGAGGTGGACCTCACCGGCCAGGTGTGCGCCGACTCCATCGGGGACCTGCTCTACTCCGGCGTGGGCGGCCAGATGGACTTCATCCGCGGGGCCGCGCTGTCGGAGGGGGGCAAGCCCATCGTGGCCCTCCCCTCGACCACCAGCACCGGCGAGTCGCGCATCGTCTCCTACCTGAAGCCCGGCGCCGGGGTCGTCACCACCCGCGCCCACGTGCACTACGTCGTGACCGAGCACGGCATCGCCGACCTGTTCGGCAAGAACCTGCGCCAGCGCGCGGCGGCGCTGGTGGCGGTGGCCGACCCGCGGCACCGCGAGGCGCTCGCGGCCGAGGCCCGGCGGAGGTTCGGGAGCTGGTAGGGGTCCTTTCCAGGATCGCGCATCCGCCTCTCCCGACTGCTTTTCACGCCTGAGCCCCAGCGCTTCCGCGCGTCCGCGGCGAGATGAAACGTTGGCCGGGTCAGACCGGCCTGGTACGGCTCTGCCCGGGCATGGCTTCATCCCGGGACACCAGGCGCCGCGCGCTAGGGCGCGCCTCCTGGGATGAAGCAGGGCCCCGCGGCCGACCAGCCGCGGAGCCCCGACCACCGGCCTTGTCGGAGGCGCGATGGACAGCGTGCAGTCTACCCGGCGCCGCGTGCGGCGCCTCACCGAGACGTGGCTACGGTCGCAGCTCGGAAGCAGCGCCCCGCCCGCGAGGAGTGGGGCGACGCCGAGAAGCCCGGCCTGCGCGTGATCCGCGCCGCGGCGCGCGACCACGTCTCGCGGTGATGCCCCTCCTCGACGAGCAGAAGCGCCGAGCCCTCGAGTTCCAGGCGCGGGACCCGTGCGAAGCGATGGCGCAGTCGACGGAGGGCCAGGTCTACACCGGCCTCGACTTCTCCGCCGCCTACGTCGCGGCGAAGGCGCTCGTTGACGGGCTGCGCCGTGGCGTGTCTGCCGACCTGGTCGAGGAGCTGGACGACGCCGCCGCCGAGTTCACCGCGGAGCGTCTCGCGGAGATCGGCCTCTCGAAGGACGGAGCGAACTGAAATGACGCTTCTCGAGGCGGCGCAGGTCGGAGAAGTGCTCTCGGGGGTCGGCACCGCGGCTGCTGTTCTCGTGGCGGCGTTCGGGATCCGAGGGTGGAAGAGAGATCGGCGGCGGGAGCGGCGGAGCGAGGCGGCGGCCACCGGGATCGTCGCGCTCACGACCGCGTGCGACGCGCTGGCGGGTTGGACGGGGGCGATCGCGATGAAGGCCCACTATCTCGAGGGCGTTGGCACCGGCACGGGGATGATCATTGAGCGGATGGCCGACGTCATGAAGCAGGGCCGCTCCGCAACGGAGGAGCCGCTGCAGCAACTCCGCGCCGCAGCAGCGCTCGCCGTCGCCTACCTGACGGACGAAGAGGCGAAGACACTGAGGAGCGCGCTCGCGATCGCTCCGGACGTCGAGAAGGAGCACCACGAGTTCATGATGAACATCGTGAGCATCGCGAATCCCTCGCTGAAGCACGTCGCCGTGTTCTTCGACGAGTTCACGGACAGCATTGGGCGCCTGCGGGATGAAGGCGTAGCGGCCCTGAGGCCGGTCGCGCGGTTCGACGTCGACTGATCCAGCACCCTGCCGGCGGGGGGAGGGTAAGGCGGCCGGCCTCCGAATGATTGGGGCTCCCCCATGTGACGTCAGCCTGTGGCTCCCTTAAGCAGCCGAGCGGTGCCCTGATTCGGGTCGCAGGCTGGCAGGCATTGCGCCCGACATCTGCCTGGACTAACCTCCGGACATCGCAGCGGACATCCGGCTCGAACAAGCTGATCTAGTGCTCTGATATTTCAGGTGTTCTGTTGGACATCAGGAGGCGCCATGCCACGGAAGTACGAGGTGACGCATCCTTGGCTCAAGTTCACGGTCGATCTTTCCCCTGGCCGCGTGTCGGCCCGCGTTTGGATGCTCCTCGGGGAAGCCAGGTCGAAGTGCGAGCACATCGGCGGCGTGCCTCTGCGGCCCGAGATCGCGAAGAAACTCTACACGGTTACGTTGGCCAAGGGCGTCGCCGCTACGACCGCGATCGAGGGCAACACGCTCTCGGCCGAGGACGTGGAGAAACGCATCGAGGGGAAGCTCCAAGTGCCGCAGTCGAAGGCGTACCAGGTGCAGGAGGTCGACAACATCCTGGCGGCCTTGAACGGCGTCATCCACCCCGATCTCATCCGCGGCTCGCTTCCGCCGCTCACGCCCCCGCGCATCCGCCTGTTCAACAGCCTCGTGCTCAAGGGCCTGCCGCTCTCCCCCGAGGTCGTCCCTGGACAGGTTCGGACGCATGGCGTCGGTGTGGGACCATACCTGGCTCCGCCCGCCGAAGACTGCGAGTACCTGCTGGACCGGCTCTGCCAATGGCTGGGGGGCGAAGACTTCGACGCGCGGGAGCGTCCCGAGTTGGCGCTCCCGGTCGCGATCCTCAAGGCGGTGTTGGCGCACCTGTACATCGCCTGGATTCACCCATTCGCGGATGGGAATGGGCGCACCGCTCGACTCATCGAACTCCAGATCCTTGCGGCGGCGAGCGTGCCCGACGTCGCGTGCCACCTGCTCAGCAACCACTACAACGACACGCGCACCGAGTACTACCGGCAACTGCAGGCCGCGAGCCAGTCCGGTGGCGACGTCCTTCCGTTCATCGAGTATGCACTGGGAGGGTTTGTCGAAGGCCTGACTCATCACATCGCGATCGTACGGGAGCACCAGCAGCGCGTCGCGTGGATCAACTATGTTCACGATCAGTTCAGAACCAGGAAGACGCCGAGCGCCTCGCGGATGAAGGATCTCGTCCTCGAGCTTTCGAAGAAGGATGCGCCTGTTCCGCGGCGTGACCTGCCGAGGCTCAGTCCTCAGCTCGCGGTGGCGTACGCCGGAACGACCGACAAGACGCTTTCGCGCGACGTGAACGCACTTGAGGGAATGGGGCTCATCATGAAGACGGACGCCGGGTACAGGGCGATGAGCGAGATCATCCTCGCGTTCTGCCCAGCGCGACACGGACAGGCACGGCCGCAACTGACGCCACCCGCCGAGCCGCCCTCACCGCAGCAGTCGCTTGCGCTCTAGCGCCCGCCGGGACCTTCGCGCGGCCTTGGACGCGCGATGAACCGGAGAGAAGGCATGCCCTGGTACTACTCCGACGCCGCGGTTGGCGGTCTGGTCGCTCTGCTCGCGATCATGGTGACGACGATTCTCGCTACTCGCGACCGGTATGAGCGCCAGCTCGTCGTCATCGACCCCACGCGCACGCGCGTCTTGTTCGAGGAGGGCAGCGGCGAGCCCCACCGCGCGATTCTCTCGCTACTCAGCACCGGGAACCGTCCGACGGTGATCCGCGACGTGCGGCTCGTCGCGGCCGATGGCAAGCCATTCGTCAGCTACCGTGGAGCCGACCGCATCGCCCCGGCGCTTCCGTTTCGGCTCGACGCACCTGACGAACGCGTGGTGACCCTGGAACTCACCGACCGCGAAGCGCAGCAACTCGACCACATCGATGTCGAGTTCCTCGGCGGGACGAAACCTGTCCGATGGCCTTACATTCGGTTGAGCGCCGCCGCGACTGGAACGAGCTCCGCGTCCGCGATACTGAGTACCGCGCCGGCGGCCACCGACACCACTACCGCGCCCGACCACGCCGGGGATGTCCTCACCCCTGTGCAGAAGCCGACGGCCCCCAAGGCGGAGCAGCTCCAGGTCGGAGAGAAGGCGACGGACACCCTCACGCCCGCGCCCACGTCCAGGCCGAAGTAGCGGCGCGCCAAGGGCCACACGTATGCGGGGTGATGGGGCCGCCGCTGGCGCCTACGTGAGCCGGATGATGCGTCCCTCGGTTCGCGCGCGCTCCCAGTCCTCGTCCTGTTTCCGCTTCTCGGCCGCGAGTTTCTCCTCGCGCTCGCGCTGCTCGGCCGCGAGCTTCTCCTCGCGCGTTCGGCGCTCGGCCTCCGCCCGGTCGCGCTCCGGTTTCGTCTCGGCGAAGATCCGGGCGCGCCGCTCCTCTTGGAGCTGCGCCTTGGTTCGCTTCAGCTCGGCCCGCAGGTCCGCCTCGGCCGTGATGGCACGCCGAAGGTCTGCCACATGGCGGGTGTACACGTGCGCCGCGAGCATCCCGGCCATGAACCCCACCATGGCCCCGAACTCTCCCTCGTGCATGTACAGCTGCGCGAACTCGAAGCCGCCCGCCGCCGCGACGGCGAACACGAGCAGGGCGGCCGCCGTGATCGGCTCCGCAAGCGCGAGCAGTAATCGGCGCCATTCCGGAAGCTGCGCCTCCCGGGCGTTCCGGATCTGCCGCCGGCGCCACTCCTCGTCGGTCTCCGGCTCCCGAGCGTCCTGCTCGAGGCCGAACATGCACAGGCCGCCGTACGCGGCGAACAAGGCCCCGACGACGAGCACCCCGATGCGCAGACCGTCCATGGAGCGGCCCTCCTGGGGTGACGGTACGCCGCGGCGCTCGCGCCGACGCTGACCGGCGTCAGGCCGCTCCCGCACTGCCGCGAGGGCGCGCACCGCCCCACGCCCTCCGGCCCGCGATCGCCTCGCCGCGGCCGCTCTGGAGGGACTGGCGCTGCCGTTGCGCGCGCACTCCCCGCCCGCCATGAAGCGGACGTGCAGCCCACCCTCCGCCGCCCTCCTGGTACGCGCCGCCGGCCGGCGTCGGCGGTGGGGCTCGGCCGCACGGCTTCATCCCGGGCCGCCAGCCACCAACGCATGCCCTACTGCCGCAGCGGTTCCGTGAACCTAGCCCGGCGGAGGTTCGGGAGCTGGTAGACCGCGCCCGCGAGCCCGCCATCGGCGATCACGCCGTCCTCGGGGACGGCCGGTCGACGGCGCTGGTCACGCGGCAGGGGTGCGTCGACTGGCTGTGCTGGCCGCGCTTCGACAGCCCGGCCGTCTTCGACCGCCTGCTCGACCCCGCCGCGGGCGGGCACTTCACCGTCGCGCCGGCGAGCGGGTGGCCCTCCTCGCGCCGGTACCTCCCCGGCACCAACGTCCTCGAGACGCGCTTCGAGTCCGCGGCCGGCGCGCTGACGCTCGTCGACCTCATGCCGCTCGGCGACGCGGACGGCGGCGCGGCCGGGCTCCACGCCGAGCGCGAGCTCCTGCGCCTGGCGCGCTGCGAGCGGGGCGAGGTGGAGCTGGAGGTGGTGCTGGCGGCCCGCCCTCGCTTCGGCGCGGCGCCGGTCCGGTGGCGCGACGCCGGGGCGCTCGGGCTGCGCCTGTCGAGCGCGGCCGAGCTCTTCGCGCTGCGCGGGGAGCCGCGCCTGCCGCTCGCGCCCGGGGGCGGGGTGCGGACGCGCCTGCGCCTGCGGGCGGGCGAGACGGCGCGGTTCTCCTTCACCCACGCCACCGAGTCGCCGGCGGTGCTGCCGCCGCTCGGGGCCGCGGCCGAGGAGCGCCTGGCGCGGACGGCGCGGGCCTGGGCGCGCTGGTCGGCGCGCACGAGGTACTGCGGGCCGTTCCAGGAGGAGGTGCGGCGGAGCGCGCTCACGCTCAAGCTGCTCGCGCACTCGCCCTCCGGCGCCATCGTGGCGGCGGCGACCACCTCGCTCCCGGAGCAGGTGGGCGGGTCCCTCAACTGGGATTATCGGTACTGCTGGCTCCGGGACGCCTCGCTCACGGTGCGGGCGCTCTTCGGGCTCGGCCACGCCGAGGAGGCGGAGGCGTTCCTGGGGTGGCTCTTGCACTCGACCCGGCTCACCCGGCCCGCGCTCGACATCCTCTACGACGTCTACGGGCGCCGCCCGCCGGCCGAGCGCGAGCTCCCCCTGCCCGGCTACCGCGGCTCGCGCCCGGTGCGGACCGGCAACGCCGCGCGCGACCAGGTGCAGCTCGACGTGTACGGGGAGGTGCTGGACGCCGCGGCGCAGCTCGTGCGCACCGAGGGCTCCATCGACCGCGACACCGCCCGCATGCTGACCGCCTTCGGCGACTACGTGTGCCGGCACTGGCGCGAGCCCGACGAGGGGCTGTGGGAGCCGCGCGGCGGGCGCGAGCACCACACCCACTCCAAGGTGCTGTGCTGGGCCGCCCTCGACCGGGTGCTCACGCTCGCCGCGGCGGGCCACCTCCCCCGCGTCGCGCGGGGCGCCCTGGCGCGCGAGCGCGCCGCGCTGCGGGAGGCGATCGAGCGGGAGGCGTGGAGCGACGCCCTGCAGAGCTACACCGGGACCTTCGGCGGGCAGGAGGTGGACGCCGCGCTCCTCCAGCTGCCCTGGTACGGCTACCTGCCGGCCGGAGCGCCGCGCATGCGCGCCACCTACCGGCGCGTGGAGGAGCAGCTCGGGGCGGGGCGCGGGCTGCTGTACCGTCACCGCCGGCGCGACCCGGCCTGGCGGGAGGGCGCCTTCGGGATCTGCGGCTTCTGGGCCGCCGAGTACCTCGCGCTGGGCGGCGGCACGGCGGCCGAGGCCGAGGCGCGCATCGCGGCGCTGCTCGCCACCGCGAACGACCTCGGCCTGTTCGCGGAGGAGGTCGATCCCGCGACCGGCGAGGCGCTCGGCAACTTCCCCCAGGCCTTCACCCACATCGGCCTCGTGAACGCCTGCCTCACCCTGCAGAACCGGCTCACCGGCGCCGAGCAGCTCTCGCACCAGCGCCACCTGCCGGAGGCCGACGGCGGGGGCGCCGGGACCGGCGAGGAGGTCCACTCGTGAGCCTCGGGGAATGGGTGCTGTGGGGGTTCGCCGCCACCGTCGTCCTCACCACGATCCTGGCCGGCGGGCAGGGGTTCGGCCTGACGCGGATGAGCATCCCCTTCCTCCTCGGGACGCTCTTCACCGGCCACCGCGACCGCGCCAAGGTGATCGGGGTGGCGATCCACCTCCTGAACGGCTGGGCGTTCGCGCTCCTCTACCTGGCGCTGTTCCGGGCCTGGGGCGGGGGTGGGCTCCTCCGCGGCGCGGCGATGGGGGCGGTGCACGCGCTCTTCGTGCTCACCGTGGTGCTGCCGGTGTACCCCGGCCTCCACCCGCGCATGGCGAGCGAGCACCACGGGCCGGACGTGCGGCGGCAGCTCGAGCCG